>JBFHIO010000010.1:0-13761 GCA_041596435.1 Desulforhopalus sp.
ACTCCCCAGACACCGAGGGTCTGTCCAAAATCCGCCCGCTGTTTCTTCAGACCAAACTCCTGATCTGCCACATCAGCCAGACCCAAAACCCCCGCCGTCGTATTTATGACAAAACGTCCCAGAATAATACCGGACTTGTCTACATCCCCCTGCAGCAGAGCATTTACCATACGTACCGGGGAATAGAGATTCTCAAAAAAGGCATTAATACCAGTACGCAGCCCAATCGGCACAACCTTCGCATATCCCCTGGCAACCGGATCCAGCACCCAGACATACATCTTGTCGTTGAACCTGTAGAAGGCGCGGTTCATCGGTTCAAGCGGATCTGCTATGGAGCCAAGGGCTGTATCAATATCGGTATCTTCGTCCCATGGGGGAGCATCATCCCAATCGCCGTCACTTCCCATCTCTTCATCCCATGGGGGCGCACTCCCCCAATCCCCTCCACTTCCCGAATCTTCATCGCTGAGCAGATCGGGAATATTTGCATTGGCAGCAAAAGAAACCGGGGGAGAAGCAAAACTGAACATTGCCAGAAATAAAACAGCCAGCAGTCGTTTTTGTATCGTAAGCATTTGTGTTTCACAGTTTTTTGTTAAAGGGAAACTTGAATAACAAGCTTTTCGTTCAGCTTCTTCGTTTCAGTCAAACTTTCCTCTTGTGCTTCGAAGATGAACGAAATGCAAGGTTGTTAAAGGTGCCCTGAAGGCTCTCAAATCTGCAGATGGGACTCAATAACCTCTGCCAGCAGAGGTGCAATGGGGTACACCTCAAGAATCCCGCCGCTTCTGCGGCCGGGATAGGTGTCGGAACCAATGACCTTGATAATGGGGCTGCGGGTAAATTTTTCTATCGCATCCCCTGCCATCACCAGATGGGTGGCGTGAGCATAAACCTCTTTTGCCCCCGCCTCCAGACAGCGTTCGGCAGTCTGGATAATAGATCCGCCAGTGCGAATCATGTCATCACAGATAATCGCCGTCTTGCCCTTTACCACACTGGAGACCTGGCCAACAATAGTTTTATCGGTGTCAAAGCGATCCTTGTCGGCGGCAGTGTGGGAACAGCCGAGCAGACTTGCCAGCCTGGCCACCCGTTTGGAGAAACCATAGTCCGGTGAAACGAGAACATAATTCTCAAGTCCGAGACCGGCAATAGCCTTCGCCGCACTTTCGTCAGTCCAGATGTGATACGTACTCACAGACCCGTTGTGAGCGTGCAGTACAGCCTCGTTGTGCAGATCGACAAAACCGACATAATCCGGCCGGGCATGAAAGATCTGCCGGGTACGGGTAATTCCTTTGGGAATCTCAAAGGTACCCGGTTTGGCCCGCTCCATGGTGGAATAGCCAAGAAAGGGAATAATAACGTTGATAGAGCGTGCATTACAAAAACGACCGCCAGAGATGAGATCCATCAACTCCTGGAAGGAGTTGTCGTTGTGGGTGGCAGCAATAATAACGAGGTCTTTCTCCTCAATGGAGAAGGGAAAAGCATGCCAGAATTCACCGTCGGCAAACTGTTTGCGCTCCATCTCAGTGAAAGGTATCCACAGACGCTCAGCGATACACTGACCAAGGTCGGTGGAAGCAGCTCCCGCTATCAGGACAACATCTTCTTTTTTTCGCATGGCTCTTCCCGTTGTTTGCAGAATTGTGCGGCGCCGCGCCACTCCTGCCAACCCGGCACCGCCCTTTTCTTACTTGAGCAGTTCGGCTACGATGGCATCTCCCATCGTAGCAGTATTTGCCGGGGCTCCGCTGCCGAAAAGATCAGCAGTGCGAATTCCAGAATCAAGGGTGCGGGCAACAGCGCCCTCAATGGCCTCGGCAACATCATTCATTGCAAAGCTGTAGCGCAGCATCATCGCCGCAGAGAGAATCTGGGCAATGGGGTTGGCAATGCCCTGCCCGGCGATATCCGGTGCTGAACCACCCGCCGGCTCATAGAGACCGAACTTCTCTTTATTCAATGAGGCAGATGCGAGCAGGCCCATGGAACCGGTAATCATTGCAGCTTCGTCGCTGATGATATCGCCGAACATGTTTCCACAGAGCAGTACGTCAAACTGGCCGGGGTTTTTCACCAGCTGCATGGTGGTATTGTCCACATAGAGATGGTTGAGTTCCACTTCGGGGTACTCTTTCGCGATCTCGCAGACAATCTCCCGCCACATAACCATACAGGTAAGGACGTTGGCTTTATCAACAGAAGTAACCTTTTTCCGGCGCACCATCGCGGCTTCAAAAGCCATGCGGGTAATGCGTTCAATTTCGCTGCGTTTGTAGCCCATTGTATCGTATGCATATTCATCGGCACCAGAACCTTCACGGCCCTTGGGAGTCCCGAAGTAGATACCGGAGGTGAGTTCGCGCACACAGAGGAGATCAAAGCCGTCACCAATGATGTCGGGACGCAGGGGGCAGGCCGCAGCAAGGGATTTAAAGACCTTCGCCGGGCGGAAATTGCAGAAGAGGTCAAAGTGCTTACGCAGAGGCAGCAGCGCCGCACGTTCCGGCTGCTGTGCAGGTGGCAGTTTTTCCCACTTCGGTCCACCGACAGATCCAAAAAGGACGGCATCACTCTTTTCACAGACATCAAGTGTAGACTGCGGCAGAGCCTCACCGTGGTTATCAATGGCACAGCCGCCGACATCGGCATGCTCATAACTGAGCTCAAAACCAAACTTTTTCTGCGCCGCATCGAGGACCTTGATCGCTTCTGCCATAACTTCAGGACCGATTCCGTCTCCGGCCAGCACTGCTACCTTCTTCATAACTGCAACTCCTTTTTCAAGTATGTAAAATTGTGAGTACAAAACGCTCTGCCTTCGAAAAGGGCAGAATAATTTCCCTTACGTCTCCAAGACGATAAGAATTCTTTTCCATAATGACAGCGGCCGCCTTCAACTCATCTTCCCATTTCGGCCCCTTCATCAACAGCAGGGTTGCGCCCTGAAAGGCAGCAACCAGCTCAAGAAAAGGGCCAATCTCAGTAACCGCCCGGCAGGTAATATGACTGAACGTCTCTGCGGTGAGAGGAGAATCAACCTCCAGCCGCTCCTCGCGGACAACCAGCGGCGCGACCTCTTTTGCGAGGCCGAGTGTGCGGATAACGTGCCGCAGAAAGTTGACCCGCTTCTGACGGGGCTCAACCATGGTGAGCCCCAGCGTCGGCATCGCCGCCCGGCAGACGAGGCCGGGAAAACCCGCCCCGGTACCAATGTCGAGCAGATGGCAGTTACCCGTCAGCTCCGGCAGCAGCGTAAGGGAATCGAGAAAGTGCTTCTCCACAACCTCCTCAACGCTGGCTGTTTTGGCGACGAGATTGACCCGGCCGCGCCACTTCAACAGTTCGGCACAGTAGCTCTCAAGCAGAGGCAGCCGCTCCGGTGCGGGGGCATACTCACTGCCAAGGCGACTGAGGCCCTGCTCCAGCAGGAGTCTGCTCTCAGTCATGGTTTAAACGAACTTTAACGGAATTGGCGTGGGCATCAAGCCCTTCAAGATGGGCGAGACGCATGATATCTTCAGCGTCGTTCTCAATTGCCTGTCGCGAGTAACTGATGATGGAACACTTTTTCAAGAATGTTTCCACCCCGAGGGACGAGGCAAAGCGGGCAGTGCCCATGGTCGGCAGCACATGGTTGGGACCGGCGAAATAGTCTCCCGCGGCCTCCGGGCTGTTGGCACCGAGAAAGATGGCTCCAGCGTGACGTATAAAGGGAATCTGCTCCCAGGGGTTGACGATATCAAGCTCAAGATGCTCACTGGCGATATCGTTGGCCAGCCGTATGGCCTCCTCCAGATCTTTGACAATCATCATCGCACCCCGCTCGGTGAGAGAGGTCCGGGCAATTTTTTCACGGGAAAGCACCGGGAGCTGTTTCTCCAGCTCAGCGAGCACCTTCTCCGGCAGCGTTTCATCGGTGGTCAACAGAAGGGCCAGCGCCTGGGGATCGTGTTCCGCCTGGGCAAGCATATCGGCCGCCACATGGGCGGGAACGGCATTGGCATCAGCCACGATCAGGACTTCCGACGGACCGGCAATCATATCGATACGCACCATGCCGGAAACCTGTTTCTTCGCCTCGGCAACAAACTGGTTACCCGGCCCGACGATGACATCCACCTTCGGAATACTCTCTGTACCCCAGGCCAGCGCAGCAATCCCCCAGGCGGAACCGGCACGATAGATATCACTGATACCAATCTCCTGGGCCGCCACGAGCAGGAAGGGGCTGACTTTACCGTCTTTCCCCGGAGGGGTAACCATAACCCTTCTGCCTACGCCGGCAATAGACGCAGGAATTCCGTTCATCAGCACCGAGGAAACCAGCGGTGTCGACCCGCCGGTACCGCCAGGAACGTAGAGTCCTGCGGAATCGACCGGACGGACCAGACGTCCAACCACCGTTCCGTCATCGCGGGTCTGCAGCCAGGAGTCCTCCATTTCACGTTCGTGAAAATTCCAGATACGCTCTACCGCAGCCTTGATGGAACCGAGAGTTTTCTCGTCCACTTCGTCATAGGCAGCACGCAGTTCCTCGCTGGTCACCTTCAAAGTTTCTATGGTGAGCCCGGGACAGTCAAATCTGCGGCCATAATCCACCAGCGCCTCATCACCCTGCCCGGCAACATTTTTTATAATTTGCGCCACCGTACCGGCACATTCGGCATCGGCGAGCTGAAAGCGATCCAAAATTCTTTCGAGGACGGCATCGCCCTCATCCGTTCCCAATTTTACAGGTGTAATCAGCATGATAAAACGTCTCCTTTTCAGTTCCAAACTCTACGTCAAATATAGTATAGCCGCCACTATACGATATTTCCTTTCTTTTAGAAAGAGACCCATGGAAGCGGTAAATGTGAACGAAATACAAGGTTTTTCAAAACACCATTAACCGCGCTTTTTTCTTTGTGCTTTTTCACTCAAAAGAAACTCCGGAAGTAAAGAAAACTCTTCCCTTTCCCTTATTGCAGAAAATCCCTGTCATTTCCATACGATTCGCCAATAGTTTACCCCTGGATATTGACTCTTCCATCAATCCGCTGCACTTTGTACATTTAAGAATTTGCACTGATGGGGTATTGTTATCGAAGTATTTGATACAAATGTTAAGAAAAACACTAAGAACTTTCCACAATTTAAGAAGTCAGACAGGACACTTAACCGGAAGAAAAGCAGAAGCCGGTCAGGATTTTATATAAGGAATATCATGAAATTTGAACCCAAATGGATCGCCTGGGAAATCACCCGCCGATGCAACCTGAAATGTGTCCATTGCCGCTCCTCTTCGGAACTTGCGGTAGAGGGGCATCCCGATTTTTCTCTCGACCAGGCAAAGGCAGTTATTGATGACATTGCCTCCTACGCCTCGCCGGTACTTGTTCTCTCCGGCGGTGAACCCCTGCTTCGTCCCGATGTTTTTGACATTGCCAGTTACGGAACGCAAAAGGGCCTGCGGATGTGCCTCGCCACCAACGGGACACTGGTAACTTCGGAGACCTGCCGCAACATAAAAGAGAGCGGCATCAAAATGGTCTCCATGAGCATTGACGGCTCCAACGCCGCCACCCATGATAATTTTCGTAATCAGGAGGGGGCTTTTGAGGGCACAATGAACGCCGTTCGGCTCTTCAATGAGCAGAAGATCCCCTTCCTCATCAACTCTTCTTTTACGATGCGCAACCGGGAAGAGATCCCGGATATCTACCGTATGGTAAAAAAACTTGGTGCCGCCGCCTGGTATATGTTCATGATCGTCCCCACAGGGCGCGGTGAAGATGTTCTGGATGAGCTCATCCCTACCGAGGTATACGACGAGATTCTTGAATGGCATTACGAAACCGAGCAGAAGGAAGACGAGCTGCTGATGCGTCCGACCTGCGCACCACACTACTACCGCATCATTCGTGAGAAGGCGAAAGAGGCAGGCGAGAAGGTCCAGCGGCGCAACCTTAAGTTTTCCACCGGCGGCTCCAAGGGATGCCTTGCCGGACAGCTTATCTGCCTGATTGATGTAGACGGCGAAGTACAGCCCTGCAGCTATTTTCCCCTGTCCGCCGGCAACATTTTTAAAATACCGTTTAAACAGATCTGGGAAGATTCGGAATTGTTCAATCAACTCCGCGATTTCAAGAGCTACAAAGATAACTGCGGCCAATGTGAATATATCAATGTCTGCGGCGGCTGCCGCGCACGGGCCTGGTCGATGACCGGAGACTTCCTTGCAGGGGAACCTTTCTGCAACTATGTCCCGCTTAAAATGCGCAATAAATGAAACAACAACTACAAGAGTCTGCCATGAATGACACCTTCCTTCGCGCCTGCCGGGGTGAATCAACCAGTTTTACACCTGTCTGGATGATGCGCCAGGCCGGGCGATACCTGCCAGAATATCAGGCGATTCGTAAAAATATTTCCTTTCTGGATCTGTGCAAGAATTCCGAGCTCTGCGTAGAGGCCACCCTGCAACCCGTAGATATTCTCGGGGTAGATGCGGCCATCCTCTTCTCCGACATCCTCATTCTCATGGAGCAGATGGGCGTACCGCTGGAATTTCATGAGAACCAGGGGCCAGTGTTCCTGCACACCATCCGCGACAGTAAAGCGGTGAAGAAGCTGCGGATTCCCGATCCGGCAACGCAGATGGATTTCGTCATGGACACCATCCGTCTGCTCCGCAGGGAACTGCAGGTCCCGCTGATCGGCTTTGCCGGAGCACCCTTCACCTGCGCGACCTATCTCATTGAAGGCGGCAGCTCCAAAACCTTCTGGGCAACGAAGAAACTCATCTTCACCAAACCCGAGGTATATCATGCTTTGATGAAAAAGATCACCGAAGCAACCATTCTCTACCTTAAGGAACAAATACGCGCGGGAGCTCAGGCAGTGCAGCTGTTTGATTCCTGGGCCGGAGTTCTCGGACCGGTCGATTTTGCGGAATATGCTCTGCCCTATGTCACAGAGATTGTTACCGCCCTGAAAGCAGACGACTTCCCCGAGGGAAAAGAGGTACCGGTAATTTATTTTGCCAACAACGGCTCCACCCTGCTTGAGCTTTCCGTCAGTTCCGGTGCAGACGTCATCGGCATCGACTGGCGTATCAACATCGCCGATGCCATTACCCGTATCGGAAACTGTGCCATCCAGGGCAATCTCGACCCCTTCGCCCTGCTGCTGCCAAAAGAGAAACTGCGCGCCCGGGTCGCAAAACTGCTGAAAGATGCAGCCATGGCGAAGGGCCATATCTTTAACCTCGGCCACGGGATTAATCAGTTTACTCCGCCGAAACAGGCGAAAATAATGATTGATGCCGTCCATGAGCTGAGCCAGAGATGAATCTGCCTGAACTGAAAGAGTGTTTCCAGTGCTTTGATCAATACTCCATGCTCGACAACATCCGGGAACATTCCATAATGGTGACCCGGGTGGCGGAAGCACTCTATGACAACCTCTCCTCTGCCCTGCCCCCGGAGAACCTTCCAAAGAAAAGGGTTGTAATAATCGGCGCACTGATGCACGACATCGCCAAGAGTCTCTGCCTCGATGACAAGAGATCGCACGCCGCTGTGGGGATGGAAATCTGCCAGCAGCACAACTGGCCGGAGCTGGCCGAAATTGTGAAGGAGCACGTCCTGCTGCAGCATTTTAACGACGAGGCATATCGACGCGGAGTTTTCGGAGCAAAAGAACTGGTCTTCTACTCCGACAAACGCGTTAATCACAATGAAGTAGTCACCCTTGATCAGCGCCTTGCCTATATTCTTAAACGCTACAGCAAGGATGATCCGTACCGCATCAAACGTATCAGGGCTAATTTCGATACGGGCTTTACCCTGGAAAAAAGGCTCTTTGCCCATATTGATTTTCCCCCGGAGGAGATTTCCAACCATCTCCGACCCTATACCGGCAACTTCGGCCTTACAGCTCAGGACACTCCATGATCCTCAATCTTCCCTGCAACAACGACACACCGATCATCCAGATTGAGGGGATGAACAAGTGGTATGGAACGTTTCACGTTCTCAAGGAGATTAATCTCTCCGTCTGTCCCGGCGAACGGCTCGTTATCTGCGGGCCGTCCGGCTCGGGAAAATCAACCCTGATCCGCTGCATCAACCATCTTGAGGAACACCAGAGCGGCAGGATCGTGGTTGATGGCATTGAGCTTACTGACAATATGAAAGATATTGAACGGGTGCGCACTGAAGTGGGCATGGTCTTCCAGAACTTCAATCTCTTCCCCCACCTCTCCATTCTTGATAATCTTACCCTCGGTCCAATCTACACTCGGAAAACACCGAAGAAAGAAGCAGAGGAAACAGCCATGCACTACCTTGAGAAAGTGCACATCGCTGAACAGGCCCACAAGTTTCCCGGCCAGCTCTCCGGCGGACAACAACAGAGGGTCGCCATTGCCCGCAGCCTCTGCATGGAACCAAAGATGATGCTTTTCGACGAGCCCACCTCCGCACTTGATCCGGAGATGGTAAAAGAGGTCCTGGAGGTCATGATTAGACTGGCAGAAAGCGGTATGACCATGCTGGTGGTCAGTCATGAAATGGGATTCGCCCGCAAGGTTGCACACCGGGTGATTTTCATGGACGCGGGAGAAATTCTTGAAGCAGCCCCGCCGGAAGAGTTTTTTGATCATCCCGCACACAAACGGACAAGGGAATTTTTGAACCAGATCCTTGATTGAGCCGAGACATGCCAGGCCTCCCACTGCTTACCCTCTTCATTCCCACCTTTATTGCTGTTTCCCTGACACCGGGAATGTGCATGACTCTTGCCCTTACCCTGGGCATGACCGTTGGATTGCGCCGTACCTTCTGGATGTTCTGGGGAGAGCTGGCTGGAGTAATGATCGTCTCGGTCTGTTCACTGGCCGGGGCGGCAACGGTCATGTTACGCTACCCGGAGATATTCTCTCTTCTCAAACTGACTGGCGGTACATGGCTGATCTACCTCGGGTTGCAGCTCTGCCGCCAGCGCGGCCGCATGGCCCTGCCGGAACACCTCGAGGGGACACAGAATATTGACCGCTTCACCCTTGCCTCGCAGGGATTTATCACCGCTGTTTCCAACCCCAAAGGGTGGGCCTTCTTCGTCTCTCTCCTGCCTCCTTTCATCGACAGCAGCCGACCAGTTGTGCCCCAGACAGCGTCACTGGTCTCCATTATTCTTTTTATTGAGTTCTGCAGTCTCTGCCTCTATGCGGCGGGAGGCCGCAAGCTGCGCACCTTCCTCGGCAAAAAAGGAGGAGGGACCCTGCTCAATCGCATCTCTGGAATATTGCTGGCCCTGGTTGGTCTCTGGCTTGTGCTGAGTTAAAGGGCTCTCGGAAGGCAACCACCAAAGCCTCCCGGAAAAGACAGACAAGACACGAGCAGAGATCCTTTTGAGTCTCACTCGCGGAGGATGCAGGTTTTCTTCTATAGAAGGGTACCTTGAATAACCAGTCTTCCGTCCATCTTCTTCGTTACCGTCAAAAAAATATCCTCCGACAAAGCGAGGAACGAGACGTCGAGATATCCAGAATATACCTCCGGTAATTTTTTTCTTGTGCCTTGAATATGAACAAAATACAAGATTATTCAAGGTACCCAGAAGTACAGAGCCCCGGAGCCTTCCTGCCGTTAATTATGATGTCCATCACGAGAAACATGATGGGTTTTCCTGTGCAATTCCAGCTGATCCTGCTATACTTTTCAGAGGATTTTAATCGCCCACATGGAACAGGAGAAGAACAATGGAACTGAATACAAATAAAGAAAACGAAAAACACTCTGCGGAAAAGAAAAAACGCGCGGCATGGGATCTGGCAACCATCAAGTGGTTTAAAATTATTCTTGATTTCAACTTATTTAAATATGGCAAACATGCTGAATCTTTATATTAGCATCTAATGGCTTCACATCAGGGTCTCTTGAAGAACCCTGTATTCCCTGCAGTTTCAGCCCGGCAGTTCCCCACCACCGGGCTGTGGTTTTAACGCCCCCATACCCGCTGTAAAGTTATTTTCACCTCGTCGAACAAACCGTATATTCCACGGAGGAAAACATCGAAGAACCAGCCTTTTTTGCCATCTCCTCCGGTACAATCAAAGCGCAGGTAAGCGCCAGGCTCCGATATCATTCACATCTCTGTTGCAACTTTCCTTCTGCACCTCACATATAAACAAAACACCACGCTCTTCAAGATACCATTATATCTGCTGCAAATTTTGCCACAGTTGCTCTTTTCCCTTATGGAGAGCAAAAGACCAGAGATAAATCCGAGGGGCCGGGATACCGGAGGATGCTGTCTAAATCCCGTAAAAACAGCGTAATTCTATTGCGTTCTCAACGGGAACGGACTAACATCTGCGCTGATTTTTCAAGAAAGCTTTCTTATTTATCCAGGAGATGATTATGAATAAAATTGCAAAACTGCTGATCCCTGCAACTGCAGCTCTGTTTCTCGCCGGATGTGGCAGCACGCCATATTATGGTGCGGCCAATATCCACAGCATCCCCGAGGGGGCGGAAATCGTTAACCTCAAGGACAACAGCCATCTTGGTGTCACTCCGGCAAAAATTTCCTTTCCCGGCAACCCCGATACCGCTGAGCAGGTAACTATTCAACTGCAGAAACCTGGTTATCTTGACCGCATTACCTCTTTTTGGATCAACCGCCGCCACGACAGCAGAACAGATGCCCTGGCCCAGCCCATTGATGTAAAAGTCGAACTTGAAAAAGAGTAAGGAGACTCAATGAAGAAATCATTTATCCGTAATCTGCTGCTCGCATCCGGTCTCTGTGCCACGCTGCTGACGAGCGGCTGCGCCTCCCAGTACTCGGTGAAACTTAATATTCACACAGACCCTGAAGGGGCCCATGTTGTCTATCGTCAGGGTCAATCGCACTGGATATATCTCGGAGTCACCCCGCTGAATGTTATTGAGGTCATCAAGAAGGAACAGCTTGAGGACGAAGATACAGTGAGCATCAAGGCCATGCGCACAGGCTATCTTGACCAGGTTCGTGAATACAGCGGACGAGAAGTCCGCGATGAACTTGCCGAGCAGGGGCAAATTTTCTGGACGCCCCGTCTGGTCAAAGCACCAGCGAAATAAGCATCTCCTGCTGAAGAAACAAAAAAGGCGTATCCGTAACGGGATACGCCTTTTTTTTGTATCCTGTAACTTCACACTTCAGGATACCTTCAGGGGAGCTTGAACCAGCCTGCATTTCGTTCATCTTCAAGGCACAGGAAAAAATATACAGCAGCCAGTGACTGATCCCCTGAGGATCTCTTTTTGACAGAAACAAAGAAGAGGGGGATTATTCAATATTTCCTTTATTTCTCTTGAAACTGCTCACAATATTCATCCCACTCAATGGGCATCATCGACTGCTTCAGCTTATTGCACTCCGCGCAGCAGGCGACGATGTTTTCCTTGGTGGAACGCCCCCCCCGCGACAAAGGGAGAACGTGATCCATGGTCAGATTGTCGAACCCTACCTCCCGATGGCAGTAGGCACAGCGTCCATCAGCCGTCTTCTGCTGCCACCAGCGCGTCTTGCGCAGGGCACGGGCCTTATCCCGTTCAGCACGGATTATCCGCTCCTCGGGAGCGTCAAAATCCATCCAACCAAAATCCACCTGCTTCTCCCTGCGCCGTTTTCGACTCACACCAGTTCTCCCACAAGCATTGGCCTGATTGCCCCAACCAGATAGAGCGAACCAGCGACAACGATCAAATCATCTTTACCAGCAGATTCACAAACCCTTTCAAGAGCATCTGCAGGCTCACTTTCGCAGTGTGCCCGCGGCTTATCTTCCGGTAACAGGAATTCAACGATCGCCTCCGGCTCCGCAGACCGCTCCCCGTGGGGGCGGGTAAACACCATCTCGTCAAAGAGCGGTGCAATGCAATGCAGCATCGTGCCGAGATCCTTGTCCGCCATGCTTCCCCACAAAGCCAGTCGTCTCCCCGGAAAACGCCCTGTAAGGGTTGCCGCAAGGTTTTCCACCCCTGCCGGGTTGTGGGCACCATCAAGCAGAAAAGACAGTTTTTTCCCGTTACGAACCACAGTAAAAAATTCCATCCGCCCTGGCCATTTCAGCGCTGCAATGCCGGAGACAACGTCTTTGTCGGCAACACGAAAACCGTACAACTCCAGCACCTGCACCACTGCGACAGCAAGAGATTCGTTCTCCTGCTGAACAAGGCTGGGGCTCTGGGAGTGCAGATCGGAGTATCGCCGCCCCCCGGGCAACCCGCTCCCCTGCCAGCTCCAGCTGCCATTGTCGGCAAAAGTGAAGTCAAAATCAGAGTGAAGCTGATAAAGCGGCGCTCCTTTTTCCTTTGCGACAGAGGCAATCACCTCCGCAGCAACCCCGGCAGCACCACTGATCACCGGCACCCGCTCCTTAATGATACCTGCCTTCTCTCCCGCAATGGCGGCCAGAGTATCACCGAGCCAGGCTTCGTGATCCATACTGATGGAAGTAATGACCGAAACCAGCGGCCGCGTAACATTGGTGGCATCCAGCCGCCCTCCCATACCGGTCTCCATTATCACGATATCCGTCCCCTGTTCCTCGAACCAGAGGAAGGCGAGAGCAGTGGTAAATTCAAACCAGGTAATGTGTTCTCCGTCCAGCACCGTAATAATGCGGCTGCCGAGACGCGCGAAATCATCTTCACTGATAAAATCGAGCCCCACGCGAAAACGCTCCCGGGGGGAACTGAGATGAGGAGAGGTGTAAACGCCCACCTTATAGTGCGCCTGGCTGAGAATTTCATGCAGTGCGGCACAGACCGTACCCTTGCCGTTGGTCCCGGCCAGGTGGACAATTTGCAGCTTCGCCTCGGGATTTCCAACCCGTCCGAGGAACGCCCGCATTGCCTCAAGGCCGAGTTTAATCTTATGCATCTGCAGCGCATCAAGATATGCGCAAACGTCTGAATAATTCATAGAATTGAATGGTAGTTAGCAGGATAAATTAATGGGAACCCTGATATGTTTTTCCGGATATGCCAGTCAGACCAGAGTAAGGCGGGCGTAATCAAGGTGGAGAGTCTTCACTCCGTGGCGGTCAAAAAAAACATCAATTGACTTCCCCTCACCGAGCAGCGTCACGCGCCCCTCTCCAAAGAAGGGGTGGCTGACCCGCTGCCCCACAGACAGGTCGCTCTTTTTCAGCTTCCCCCCCTTTTTATGCAGAGGCATGGCACGCTCACGAAGAGGCGGTCCGGCCTGAAATCCTTCCGGTACAGCCATGCCGTCTGCCCGCTCATACAGACTGGGGGAGAGCTCCACCAGAAACGGCGACATGCCGGAACGGTGCCACTGGCGATCCTGGGTCATCAGTTGACGCGGGTAAGTGAGGTAGAGAAATTTCTTTGCCCGGGTGGCGGCCACATAGAGCAGACGGCGCTCCTCCTCAAGCTGCTCGCCGTATCCGGCAGAAGCATGGGGAAAACGCCCCTCGGCGAGGCCGATAACAAACACTGCGCCAAACTCAAGCCCCTTGGAAGAGTGGATAGTGGAGAGCACAATCCGATCACTCTCCTGCTCACCCTTTCCCTCTTCCGGAGGGTCAAGGGTAGTATCATCAATGAAACTCTGCAGATCACTGTAGTCATCCAGCAGAGCTTTCACCTGGTCGAGATCTTTCTGCCTTTTAGGATAATCATCGGCATAAAGTCTCTCAAAAACAGGCTGATAGTATGCTCTTGCAAGCTCATACAATCGACCGGG
>JBFHIO010000011.1:0-13759 GCA_041596435.1 Desulforhopalus sp.
ATATACTAAAGATGATTGGCCTCAAGCTCTTCTCTCTACAGTGCGTTGCAATTCAAGGCATCCTTAGGTCCAAAGACGGAAACTAACGGAAAAATTTAGACTTGTTTTCTATAAATCTTATGTATAAGATAAAATTTATTGGGAAAACAGTCCCAGATTTAAGGGGCTATTAGTGAAATGCAAAGAAAACGTTTGCAGGGGAGATAATTCATGGAATTGAAAGTTTTAGTAGATAACAATACAATAATTGATCGTTATTTTTTAGGTGAGCCTGCAGTCTCCTATTTGATCCGTGATGGTGAAACAAAAATATTATTTGACGCAGGATATTCAGACATATTCATTAAAAATGCACTGCAAATGAATGAATCCCTTAAGGATATCAGCTATGTTGTGCTCTCTCATGGGCATAATGACCATACTGGCGGTCTGGTTTCTCTTGCCAAATTCTACTCCGAAGCAAAAGCTGAGAACATAAATCATTTCGCCCCCACGCTCATAGCTCATCCAGATACTTTTTCATACAAAGAGTACAACGGCAATGATATCGGTTCCATGTTAGACAGCAATAAAATTGACAAATATTTCAATACCCGTCTGGAAAGAGATCCATTGTGGATAACGGACAATATTGTCTTTCTTGGTGAGATAGAAAGAAGCAATGGCTTTGAAAACACTGAGCCCATTGGGCAATGTGAAAAATTAAATTTAATGATAGATGATTATGTTAAAGATGACTCTGCAATTGTATATAAATCGACTCAGGGCCTGGTCATAATCACAGGGTGCTCTCATGCCGGGATATGTAACATTATTGAATATGCAAAAAAGGTGTGCGGGGACAATCGGATTGCAGACGTAATTGGAGGGTTTCATCTTCTTGAACCGAGTAAGGCTCAACTTGAAGGAACACTGAACTATTTCGAAACGCAGCATATAAAGAACATTCATCCATGCCATTGCACCCACTTGAAATATAAAATTCAATTATCAAAAGCAACGAACGTCATTGATGTTGGAGTTGGGCTATCTCTTCATTACCAATAGAAGCCAATACTGAGATAAAGCGACATAACAAGCTGCTGTACTCAAACTCAACTTTCGCGGTTTGCTGCTATAGACAGGAAGCAGTAAAAAACGTCCCTTCCTCGACAAAGGGAAAAGCATTAAATCAACCTCAGGAGAAAACAATGAAAAAATTAATCCTCACCGTACTGCTGACATTATCCTTTGCAATCCCGGCAGAAGCAGCAGATGGAGTGATTAATGTCCAAAGTTCTTTTAAGGTAAAAGCAACTGCAGATCGAATGGAGAGCATCTTAAAAGAGAAGGGAATGACTGTATTCAACCGAATAAATCATTCTGAAGGCGCGAATAAAGTCGGCATCAAACTGCGAGATACCGAACTTATAATATTCGGAAATCCAAAGGTGGGAAGTCCCCTGATAAAATGTCAGCAGAGTGTTGCTCTTGATTTACCTCAAAAAGCATTAATCTGGGCAGATGAGACGGCTCAGGTGTGGATATCATATAATGATCCAAAATATTTAGAAAAAAGGCATGATATTGCTGGTTGCGAACAAGTCATTTCAAAAATAGAAAAGGCTCTGGCCGGCATAGCAAAATCAGCATCAATGGAATAAGACAGCCTGGCGAAGTTAATCAGGAAAAGACAGGGAATAAATCTGTCAGACATGTTTCAGAGAGGACCCCACAACAGAGGCCCTCTTGAGCCACTGCTGCAGGGGTCTGACACCGAGAAGAAAAGCATCAACATCTCAAGTAAAACCGTGTAATATATGCAACTTCCACTGGTGATGATTACATCGGGATCAACGGAGATGAGATCCCTCAAGAGCGCATTCATGGGACCTTGAAGAACCTTACATTTCCTTTATGGGTACCTTGAATAATCTTGTATTTCGTTCATATTTGAGGCACAGGAGAAAATTTACCGCAGGTATATGATTGATATCTCGACGTCTCGTTCCTCGCTTTGTCGGAGGATAAATTTTTGACTGTAACGAAAAATATGGGCGGAAGACTGGTTATTCAAGGTTCCCTTATATTCAATGTTCACAGAAGCAACCATACACAAAAGGCCTGTAAGATATTGAAGAACTTCAAGCAGCTTGATACCGTCCCTGACCACCCCGAGCAGGGCCACAGCACTCAACCAAACACATGCATTGCGAACGCCCTGCTGAAGCTGGCCGACTCCAGGGGGATTACAGAGACCGGCATACACACCTCCTGTATGGGCAGAACGGAGTCCTGGTCATGAGATTGGGTATACTTGTTGAGATAATCTCCGCCATGCTGATGGGAACCCTCGGGATATTTTCACGTAAAATTGATCTGGATCCGCGTCTTCTTGCCTTTTGCCGCCTTTTCATTGGCAGTGGCTTCCTGCTGATAACCCTCATCTTCTGCGGCCGGCTCCGCGAGCTGCGTCGCCGGCCAGGCCTGCGGGTTCTCGCCGGAGGAGTCTTTCTCGGCGCCTTTGTTGCCACCTACTTCATGGCACTGCAGCTCACCTCGATGGCCAACGCCGTTATTTTGCTTTTTCTCGGGCCCCCCATCGCTTCCATTTTCGCCCATTTTTTCATGGGGGAGAAACTGCGAAGCATCAACCTGGTGCTCATCGGCCTTGCCATCCTCGGCTTCGCCATGCTGCTGGAATTCAAGTTCAACTTTCCGCTCCACGGCCGTCTCGGCAAAGGATTGATCTTCGGCATCGCCTCCGGTATTACCTACGGCGGCTTTATCATCTGCAACCGCACGAAAGGAACAGCACCTGCGCTGAATCGTACCTTCTACCAACAGCTGGTGGCCAGCCTCTGCCTTATCCCTTTTTTGCTCTCCGGCTGGCATGAAATGCTCGGCAATACTGGTAACACATGGCTGTGGCTGCTCGGTCTCGGCTTCTTCCCCGGTTTTATCGCACTCTACGGCTCAGTCTTCGCTCTTGAACGCCTCCCGACAGTAGTCTTCGCGACCCTTTCCTATCTTGAGCCTCTCTCTGTCGTGCTTTTCGGCTGGTATCTCTTCGGGGAACATCTGAGTGCGATGCAGGCGGCGGGCTGCGCCCTGGTACTGGCCAGCGGGGTGGTAACGGGCGTATTGCGGGAGTAGAAAAAAGAAAAACGCGGCTCTGCACAGCGTCGCAGGACACTGAACAGAAACCGCGTTTTTTCGTCCCTGCACCGCCCCAAAGACAGACTGTGCAAGGGAAAGAACTGGAAGAGGATTACTTCACTGCTACCAGTTCAACCTCAAAGTCGAGATCCTCTCCAGCCAGCGGAGCGTTGGCATCGAGGTAAATATGGGTTTCTGAGATCTTACTCACCGTAGTGCGCAGGAGCTCACCGTTGGGCCCGCCAACCTCCAGCATCATCCCCACTTCCGGTTCAAGATCAGCCGGGACCTGATCAAGCGGAGCTTCAATCATCATGTCGGGATTGTGTTCGCCGTAAGCCTCAGCGCAGGGAATGTGAATTTTCTTTTTCTCCCCCACTTCCATACCAATCACACCCTTTTCAAAACCAGGAATCACCTGACCACCCCCCACCTTAAATTGCAGCGGGTCGCGTCCTTCGGAAGAGTCAAAAACTTCACCATCCTTAAGAGTTCCCTTATAGTGTACCTGGACTGTATCGTCTTTTTTTACCGCCATTGGAGAGTTCTCCTTGTCAAAATTGGACAAACGCCTGTATCACGCTTGTTTGTGTTGCGGCCATACACCGCCTCGCAGGATTGCAACTAAAACCATAACATCTTGTTTTACAAGTACTTCTGCAACATTTGCACCCTATCAACATAATTATTCAGAGTATTCTTCATTTTTTATTCCCTGGAATTTCTGCCGTTCCGTCCTATAATGTGGCATAGTGTGGCAGAAAATTCATCCTGTGAAATAATTTAAGGAAAACAATGCGCAAGACCAAAATCGTCGCAACTCTTGGACCCGGAACTGATTCTGTTGACAAAATTTATGACCTTATCATGGCAGGGGTAGATGTTACCCGTATCAATCTCTCCCATGGTGATCGTGCCAGCATTGAGAGGGCGATCAATCTTGTCAAAGAAGCGCGGGAAAAAGCCGGAAAACCCACCGCCATCATGCTCGACAACCGCGGCCCTGAGATCCGTGTCTGTGAAATTGAAGGTACCCTGCAGCTTATCGCCAAACAGACCTTAACCCTTACGGGCGACAACACCTTTCACAGCGCCGACCGGATAGGCTGCAACTACACCGGCATCGCAGAAGATGTTTCCATAGGAGAAAAAATTCTCCTCGACGACGGCAAGATAATCCTCATCGTCAATAAGATTGAAAAAGGCGATATTATCTGCACCGTGCAGAACAGCGGAAAACTGAGCAGCCGTAAACGGGTTGCCCTGCCGGAGTCCATCGTCAATCTTCCCGCTCTCTCCGACAAGGATGTCGAAGACATCATTTTCGGTGTGGGACAGGGAGTTGATTTCATTGCCGCCTCCTTCATCCGCAAGGCTGAAGATGTATGGGATGTGCGCAAACTGATCGAAGAACACGGCGGCAACCTCGCCATCATTTCCAAAATTGAGAACCAGCAGGGTGTTGACAATGTGCAGGAGATTCTTGAGGTCTCCGACGGCATGATGGTCGCCCGCGGTGACCTCGGCGTTGAACTGCCCGCTGAGCAGGTACCGATTATTCAGAAAAAGATTATCCGCATGGCCAACGAAGCCGGCAAGCCGGTGATCACCGCAACTCAGATGCTGGAATCGATGATTACCAGCCCATCCCCCACCCGCGCTGAGGCCAGCGACGTCACCAACGCCATCTTTGACGGCACCGACGCGGTGATGCTCTCCGCCGAAACTGCCGTAGGCCAGTACCCGGTGGAAGCCGTGCAATTTCTCGTACGCTGTGCTGACAGCGCCGAGGCTGCCATGGATTATGACGCACTGCTCGCCGATGGTCTGCGTTATCGTAAAAAAACCATCACGGACTCAATATCCTACGCCTGCTGTGCTACAGCTCAGGATCTCGGAGCCCAGGCAATCATAACTTCAACAACCTCCGGTTCCACCGCACGAATGGTCAGCCGCTACCGGCCCGGCACCCCAATTATCGCCGTGAGTACCAATGAAAGTAAACTGCGCCAGCTGCAGCTGGTCCGTGGCGTAACCACTCTTCCAGGACGCAGACCAACCTCTCTGGATGAGCAGCTTGACATCTGTGTTGAAACCGCCCAGGAGGCCGGCCTGATCAAACACGGAGACCTTGTCGTCATCACCGCCGGCATGCCACTCGGCATGGTAGGCAGCACCAATCTGATCAAGGTGCGGACGGTAGCCGACATCTGTTTCCTCGGCCAGGGAGCCTCGCCAGGGGTCGCTGAGGGTGTGGTACGTATCATCCGCAAACATACTGACTGGGAAAATCTGCCGAAAGATGCCATCGTCGTTCTGCAGAAAACCGACCGCAGCATGATGGAGCATCTGCGCTTCGTTCGTGGCATCGTCACCGAGGCAAGTGGTCTCACCTCCCACGCGGCCATTGTCGGCCGGGAGTTCTCCATCCCCGTGGTCTGCAACGTTCCCGATGCCACATTCACACTGGAAAACGATCAGATAATAACCATTGATGGTGCCTCCGGGCAGGTCTCTTTCGGCCGGGCATCTGTATGAAAAAAGAGAAGATCGTGGTTATCGGCGGCGGCGCAGCAGGCCTGCTCGCCGCCACCACAGCAGCCCCGTGCGGTGCCGAGACCCTGCTGCTGGAGAAGATGGCCCGCACGGGACGCAAGATCGGCATCAGTGGCAAGGGGCGCTGCAACATTACCAACTCTGCGGGTATTGAGGAATTTCTCCCCCATTTCGGGAGAAACGGCCGTTTTCTCCGACAGTGTTTCCAAAATTTCTTTTCAGAAGATATTCTCAAACTCCTTGAAGAGCAGGGAGTACCCTGCGTGCTTGAGCGCGGGGGCCGGTGGTTCCCGCGCAGCGGCCGGGCGATGGATGTGGTACGTGCCCTCTCTGAACTGGCAAAAAAAAGTGGCGTGAAGGTTCACCACGATACACCGGCAGAAGAGATTGTCCTGCGTGATGGAACAGTGTGCGGAGTACGTGCCGGAGGGAAACTGATTGAGTGCAGTCAGGTTATCCTCGCCACTGGCGGCCGTTCCTATCCACGCACCGGCTCCACAGGAGACGGCTATCCCATTGCCACCAAACTCGGGCACACGGTGAGTGAACTCTATCCCGCCCTGGTCCCACTGGTAAGCAGTAAAAAACTCACCTGCCTCGACGGCCTGAGTCTGCACAACATTTCTCTGCGCCTCTTTGTCAATGGTAAACGCAAGGCACAGGAATTTGGCGAAATAGCTTTTCAAGATGGTAAAATTGCGGGACCGCTGGTACTCACTCTCAGTGAAAAGATTGTGCGACTGCTCAAAAAGGGAAAAGAGATTGAGCTGGCCGTAGACCTGAAGCCGGCACTGGATGAGGCAAAACTCGACGCACGGCTGCGACGGGATCTGGAAAAGCGCCGCGGAGAACAGATCAGTTCCATTCTGCGCGGTCTGCTGCCGGAGCAACTGGTGGAGATTTGTCTTCGCGAGTGCGAACTTGACGACAGCATCGACACCACAGCCTTTCCGGCAAAACAGCGGGTAAAACTGCTGCACTGGTTGAAAGATTTCCGTCTGCCGGTGGTTGGATTCGGTGGCTGGGCGGAGGCCATTGTCACCTCTGGAGGCGTCTCGCTGAAAGAAATCGATCCACAGACCATGCAGTCTCGGCTGGTTCCTGGACTCTACCTCGTCGGGGAACTTCTCGACCTCGCAGGGGACACCGGCGGTTTCAACCTGCAACTCGCCTTCTCCACCGGCTGGCTGGCTGGAGCGTCAGCGGCGAAAGCGGCGACCTCTACTCCTCATACTCCATGACGGCGGTGATCTTCATCATATAAGCCGTCTTAATCTCAATACTGTCTCCCTCAAGCCGCACCTGACTGGTGGCCGATCCCGCCTGCAACGTCCCGCTCGCAAAAACGGGATGCGAGGGCGGTGGCAGTTTCATCTCCACCGGTACTGTCACCAGCACTGCCTGATTTGCCGGTGGCGGCGGATCATGAGCCTCACCAATCCACGGAACCAATACACTCAGGTTCTCTTTTCCCTTCACGGGAAGTAAAAAACCCGGCAGAGTCACCTCTTTTTCCAGCACTGCCGGATTCACCTTTTCCGCGTTGGCATTCCGTGCATCACGGTATTCAGCCCAATCGAATCCACGTGCCTTGAGATTTTCAACCGCCTTGTTCAGATCTTCAACAAGATCGGCATCCTCGGGATCGATCTTCTCCGGCTGGGTCTCCTTCATATAGACAACCCAGCCCGCCAGCCCTTTATCCTCTTCGGAAAAACTCTGATAGAGATTCTCCTGCACCGAAGAACCCGAAAGAGAAAGATCCTGCCATTCAACAGCCTTCACCAGCTCAACATCATCAAGACTGGCGGCATTGACACTCGTTGCCAGGAGCAGCAGGCACAACCATAAACATCGCATTCTTTCTCCAGTAAATGAAAATATGGGGAAGCAGGTGGGCTCAGCGAAGGCCAAACTCTTCATACACCCCGCCAAGGGGAACAGCATAGCAACTCCAGTCTCCCTGCCTCGTCTGGTCACAACTGTAATTAATGCCGAGGACTCTGCTGCCCGCAGCAGGGGCAACCAGCGGACCGCCAAGAAAGGAGCCAGGCAGATTCATAACGGATTTCATATAGATACGGCCAGATTGTCCACGATAGAGATCTGTCCACTCTCCGCGAATACTCTCCACACCACTGCCCCGCCGACCACCCACGGCGAGAAGATACGCCCCCTGCTGCAGGCCAGATTCAGAGAACTCGTCTTCACCTCTGAACTGTACAGCCATCTGTTCTCTGTCCACCTGCAGGACATCTACCGGCTCACCCTCAAACTCAAAGAGAGAGAGAGCATAGTTTTTCCCTTCCACAATAGAACGTGCACTGCGATGGCTGCCATCGGCAAACACCAGCACATAGTCCGAGGGCTGCAGTCCTTCCTCAAGTTTTTTTACCAGTCCGCGCCACAGAGTGGCAGTATTCTCACCCTTTTGCAGACGGGTACGGGCAGTGACCTGTTCGGGATCGTTTTTCTTCACCAGAAAGGCCAGCCGCGCCTGCTGCGCCTTCACCCATTTTTCTGCGGTGGCAAGGTTGGCCAGTGCCCAGTCCTGCTTGCGGGCCGAGCCCTCAATACCCGCACGGGCGGTAACCACATGTTTACCATCAAGGAGAAATCCAGATACCGGCCCCCATGGTGTCTGCACCACCACCGTGCCAAGATAAACCCGTCCAAGTCCCTTCGGAGCACGCTTCGACAGCTTCATTTTTGCAATCAGGGCATTGCGCACATCCTCTACAGCCCTGCTTCCCCTCTGCATACCGGCCGCCACTTCTGCAAGACCTCTTTTTGACAAGATGCCACCGTTTTCATTCTCCTGCTGCGTCGGGACAATTTTCGTCTCTGATTCCTCTGAGGCAATGCTCTGGTCCTGCTCCGCTGTCGCAGGAAGCAACGCGCGAGCCCTGGAGAGGATATTTCCCCCTGTCAGCTGAAAAACCAATACTCCGACGGCACAGAACAAAAAAACAATCAGCAGAGAAAAAAATAAAAAAGAACCGCGGGAACTGCCGGGCAGGACGTCCTCCGACTCGTTGAATCCAGAGCCCTCCCCCCTTACAACAGGCTTTTGCGCCGAATGAAGTTTCTTTACAACCGGGGGATCCGGTCTTTCAATCTTTACCGAGTGCTCCCCGGGTTTCAAAGAGAGGGGAGTAAGATCCGCTCCGCAGCTGGTACATTTCGTCGCCCCCTCGGGTTGACGGGCATTGCATACTGGGCATTGCATAGTGTTATCCGTATTCAGGGATGGGATCGCGTGTTCCAGTAAAAGAGGCAGAAGCGGAGCGCGGGATCATAATTTTTTATTGTACAGCAGATTATATTCACGGGAAGACACTTTCAATAAAAGGGCTGTTTACCCGCGAACTAATCTACTCAGGGCGTCGGCTGAACAACGCCCGGACGAATCGCAAACGGTGCCATCGGGGCATCAAGCAGCGACCCGAAAGCACGAAAGAGCTCTGCCTCACTGACAGTAATCTGGCTGTCTGTAACAATCACCTGCCTGCACCCCTGAAGCAACTTTTTCTTCGCCTCCGGTTTCAACCGGGCAAGGGTGAACAGCGCCTCTTCAAGCGTAGAATATTCCGGTATTTCAGGCAGCAGTTTCACACCCTGAATCCCCATGGCCTCTACCCCGGCGGCAAAACTCTCTGCAACCCCGGCACCGTTCTTTTCTTTTACCTGTCCCTCAATGGCAAGGGTGGAAAGCAGACAGCTGACAGCCTCTCTTCCATTCATAATCTTCATCTTGCGAATATTGGGAGTAAGACGCTTGCGCAGAAGAGAGAGAAAAATCCACTCCCGCAGTTCAAGCCTGCCGTCTGCATCCACAAGACGACCAGCCAGTGCAAGATACTCCTCACTCTGTCGGAGACTCATGTTGCGCAGTGCGGGCATTGCAAGATCAAAAAGGGGCAGACGCTGAGCCTCTGGCAGATCATATTTCAGCCACTTCTGGAGCAGCCGGAACAGATCCTGCGACAGGTAATTACGCAGAAGCGCCCTGCTCTTTTCACTGTCCTCAAAAATCAACATAAGGGGGAGAAGTCGAGCGGTACAGCTTTCACCCGCGAGGGAAAGGAGTTCCTGTGGAATCCCCTGTTTGAGAAGACGGCCAACCTTCGGATCCATCTCCCGGTTCGCATCCGCTCCATTCCGAAGGGCAGTAGAAGTGACAATTCCCACCGCAGCAGCGAGAACTGTTTGTTTGCTCACAGACGCATCTGCCCCGGAGACGGGAGTAGATACCGGGCCAGTATGTTTCCTTTGCTCAAACAACCAGGCATCAAGCGTTCCGTCCCAGCCGGGATCAATCGCCAGAATACGTTGTTCAAGCGGGGGATGATCAGAAAGAGCTGCAGTAAACAGTTTGAATTTTTCTTTTTCCGCTGAGCCGAACATCATAAAACCCATTTCCCGCGCCTTTTCTGAGCGCATGGAAGTGCCGGAACTCCGTGCCAGCAAACGTTTCAATGCGCCACCAATGGTCTCGCTGTCCCGGGTAAACTGCACCGCGCCGGCATCAGCGAGAAATTCCCGTTGTCGAGACACCGCTGCTTTGAGCAGCATGGATGCAAAACTTCCCCCGACGCCAACCAGCATAAACAACAGAGAAATAAAAAATACTGTGGGCCCCGGCTTCGAGAGCGTACGGAACTTCGTCTCAGAAGAATCTGTACCGGGCAGGCAGGCAGTACCAAGTTGTGAAAGACCGGTCAGTGCGCCAGCCATCGCCACAAGACGCATATTGAGACGCATATCACCATTGAGGATATGGCTGAATTCATGGCCGATCACCCCCTGCAGCTCTTTGCGGGTAAAGTGATCAAGGGCCCCCTGAGTGACCCCGATGACCGCCTCATCCGGAGTATTGCCCGCAGCAAAGGCGTTCAACCCCTGTTCTTCCCGCAGAAGGTAGACTGGAGGCACCGCCATCCCGGCGGCCAGCGCCATCTCCTCCACCACATTGAGAAGCTGCTTTTCAGAAAGGCTTGTGAGCATCTCCCTGTTGAGCAGTCGGCCGCCGACAGATTCAGCAATACCCGCCCCGCCGCCCCGTCGACAACTGATATAATTGAAAAAGGAGAAGAGAAAGACGACAGCAGAGATAACGGTGGCAGCCATCATCGCGTGCAGAACAGGCCCCCCCGTACGGGACAGCGTACCTGCCATATTGTCGCCTGAAAAAAAGTAGATATGGCAAAAGCTGTTCACGAAGGGAATCATGCACAGGATGAACCAGTAGCAGAGAGAAACAACAAAAACGAGCAGAATGAAATAGAGCAGGAGCCACCTCGTCCGACGTCTGGCGTTATCCTGTTGTTGAAAGAAGTCCATTGTTCCAGGGAAAGGGTAGAATTGCTCAGAAACAAAAAAAAGCAGCAGTCGCATACACCGTTCGGGGTACCCGCTTCTGCTGCTGTCAAAAAATCACTGAGCCTCCTTTTCAGAAGGAGACCTTCGGCGGTGCCTGAATCTGTTCATGATCTTCAAACTCAAGGAGCTGTGCTGGTTTGAAGTGGAACATTCCACTCACCACACTGGCCGGAAAACTTTCCCGCGTGTTGTTATACATGGTGACTGCGTCATTATACCCCTGGCGGGCAAAAGCAACCTTATTTTCTGTTGAGGAGATTTCCTCATTCAAGGCCATCATGCTGGTGCTCCCTTTGAGTTCGGGATACGCCTCAACAACCAGGTTGAGGCGGCTGATGGCACCCTGTAACTGCGATTCCGCCGCACTCAAACGACTCATCACCCCTGCATCCTCAGGATTTTCTCCCGCCTGCTTCAACTCCCTGACCGCCCTGTTCCGCAGATTGGTGACCTCGGTCAGTGTTTCGCGCTCATGTTTAAGGTAACCTTTTGCAACCTCAACAAGATTGGGAATGAGATCATAGCGACGCTTCAGCTGGACCTCAATCTGGGCAAAGGCGTTTTTGCTGCGGTTACGCAGAACAATGAGACGATTGTAGAGACTGACAAGGAGCATGGTCAGCCCGGCAAGAATGGCACAAATAATAATCAGAGCAAGAAACATCAACGTCCTCCTGAACACGGAATGTGGGGGTACTTATTCCTCAATAGAGCCTTGAATAAGGAGAGATTCCGATCGACCCCTGGGCACAAAAAGGAGTTTATCGGAGCCGAAGAGCTGGACAACAGGGAATCGTCGCCTGCAGCGTCTCATCCATAGCACACCCTCTGCCCCTGCTGACTGCAGACTGATTCTTCACGGTCTTCACCTGCTGCACTGGTGCTGGATTTCTGGCCTCCTCCCTTGCCGCCCCCCCGGGAGCAGGCCAAAAAAGGCAATACCACAATCCGCTGGCAGCAACCACACAGAACAAGAGTGTGAGAGCAACCGGGATTGGGGGGGATTCCGATTGTTGCGGTGTTCGTTTCACCGTCTTTTTATTCCGCCGCCGGGCCATTCTGGCTGAGTCAAAAACAGCCTTGCAGCGTTCACACTCGCCTGGTCCTGTCTGGACATGGCCGCATTTAGGACAACGCATTCACTCTTCCTGTCATGAGGGAACATCGAATAATCGGCCATCTTCTTCGTTACAGTCAAAAATTTATCCTCAGAGGCAAGTGCCTGATTCCGAGATCAACCATTACTCTAATAAATTTTCTTCTGTGCCTCGAATATGAATAAAATACAAGGTTATTCCAGGTCCCATAAATTTCTGTTTAATGGACAAAAGCCCAACAATTCGATATTATAGCAGAAATTTTTTAAAATATCACGAAGGAGGAGATCATGCCGATCATAATCAGTAACAAGGTCATTCTGAGTGATGACGAGGTCGAGATAAATGCTGTTCGAGCACAGGGTGCCGGCGGGCAGAACGTCAACAAGGTCGCCACGGCCGTCCATCTGCGATTCAATATTATCTCCTCCTCCCTGCCTGATTTCTACAAAGAACGTCTTCTGGCAAAGAGCGACGGGCGAATCACCGCCGATGGTGTGATTATCATCAAAGCACAGCAGCACCGCAGCCAATTGAAAAACAGAGAGGAAGCAGTCACCCGTCTTGTTGAACTGATACAGAGTGTGGCGGTCACACTAAAGAAAAGACGCCCGACCCGACCGGGACGAGCATCAAAAGAGAAACGACTGCAGGGCAAAAATCACCGCAGCCGGGTAAAGAAAATGCGCGGGAAGGTTCACGAAGAGTAGAGAAAGAATCGAACAATCAGTCTCAAGGCCCGTTAAAATAAAAAAGGCTCAAAATGCAGGGCTCTGTTCTGAAACGAACAGCCCTGCAAAGGATAGAGCTGAGTTTTCAGCTCCCCTCTTTTCCCAGATTTATCTCCATTCCCTCACGCGCGAAAAAGACCTCCATGCCATCCTCCCTCGGCACGCAGTAGTGCTTTGCAAAGGCATCAAGATCGTCGTCACTGCGGTCAGGGTCGTGGTGAAAAAGCGCCAATTTCTTTACTTTACCCCTGGCAGCGGCTTTGATGGCATATTCCATACTGGAGTGCCCCCAGTCCATCCGCTGACTGGAATACTCCTCCTCGGTGTACTGGGCATCGTAGACAAGAAGGTCTGCACCGGCGTAAAATTCTTCAAGGGAGGCATTCATCTCCTCGGCGACGAGGGAGCCCTCCTCCGCCATGGCTTCGTCCCAGTTGGGATCATCTGAATTGAGAACGAAGAGATTACGCCACGGCTCAGTGTCGTAACAGGTACAGAAGGTCAGGCCCTCAAATTCGAAGCGGTAAGCAAGGGCCGTAACCGGGTGGTTAAGCATCCGCGTGCGCAATTTCAGACCCTCTCCGAGATCAATTCCGGGATTCTCCTGCAGGCGTTCATAGGTCACGGTAGAGGCAAGCTCCCCCATGTTTATAGGGAAATAGCGGTATGTCATCTGCCCCCCTACAACATCTTCCAACGGATCATCCTCAGACGTAACAGGGCCATGCACCCGCAAGACACAACCAGGGATATAGATTGGCGTGAAAAAGGGGAACCCCATAATGTGATCCCAGTGGGTATGGGTGAGAAAAATATCGGCATTGATCGGCCCATGGGGAAGATCAGTGGTCATGA
>JBFHIO010000012.1:0-13650 GCA_041596435.1 Desulforhopalus sp.
CAGCAGAGAATATCGTAAAGCTTTCAGGGATCTCCATTGTTTTTCAGAAAGGAATATATCAATATATTGATTTTACGCGATATCACATCCCTCATAAAAAGAGCCGCCTTTCCTTTTCCCAGAGCAAATTCCCTTGCATCAAGCAACGCAGTATTAACAAAAATGATCAGGTACAGAAAATGCGCAAAAAAAAAAAGCCAAATGCTCGCGAGAGCATTTGGCTTTTTTACGTATCAAGGGGTGAAACAGGTTGCTGCAACCGGTCGGTCACAGCCGGAATTTCAGATGCCTTCCGCAACGACAGATCCCGGTCCAGCCAGAGGTCTGAAGGTTTTTTTGGAAGAACCACAATGCGGACATTCCCAGTCATCGGGAAGATCTTTAAAAGCGGTGCCCGCAGGGATGTTGCTTTTGGCATCGCCCTTATCCGGATCATACACATAACCACAATTGCTTACCTGGCACTGGTACATGTCTTTTGGATCAGCCATTTACACCCTCCCTGTTAAATTTATCTGATTGTTTCTACAGTCTTATTAGTAATAAATTACATTCATTCTGTCAACATTGGCAGCGTTCCCCCCCTGATACCGACCACTATGACCATGCCTCGAATATGTACGAATGCAGGCTGATTCAAGATGCCCTGCAGGCTCGCGCTGCAATCTCAGCAGCCCTTCAGCGAACTGCACCTTTTATCTCTTCTTCCCATCCCGCCACTGTCAGCCTCCCCTCTCTCCTGCTGGATTTTCCCCGCCAGCAAGGGTAAAAGAAAGACTGGTGCGGGGCTCTCTCCCGCAATCCTCTAACCTCCACCACAGGTGAACAGATCATGCTACCTTTGAAATCTCTTCTCCCCCTTGCCGCAGTTCTCACTCTTTGCGGCTGCGCAGCTCATCCCAATTATTCCATTCAGCGCAGCACCGATTACTTTATGGATCATCCTGAATTCACCCACGGGAAAGCCATCGACTGCATGGCCGCCGCCACCCTGGAAGTAATGCGGGAAGATCTCTCCACCGAAGATTCCGCCGCACGCCGCGCTGAACTGCTCAGCGCTGATCCACAGTGCGTTGCCGCGCGCCGCAGCTATTATGCCCTCGGCCGGGCGGGAAAACTGAAAAAAATCACGCAGAGCGATATCGCCATAAGAATGCATGAACGCCTGCTCGAAGACCCGAAACTCACCCGTATCCTCAGCCTGCAGTGCTACCAGGAAGCCTGGAAAACCATCCAGAAAGAACACGTTCCCCGCGTCTATGTCTCCAATCGCCTTGAAGAACTGCTTGCCTCTTCCCCCCGCTGCACCCTTGCCAGCACCGCTTATGAGGAATTGAAAGAGGAGGGAAAACTCGCCGGCTTTGAGCAGAATGAACTCTCCGGAGAATGGGAACCAGACAAAGGCATCGGCGGCTGGGGCCCGGAAGAAGAGATGGACGACTGGAATTTTGATAAAAAAGATGAAGATTCCTGGGGCGAAGATAACTGGTAAATGTAACTGAATATCAACTCTTTTGCTGGTGTTCCCCCAACCTTACGTGGCCTTCTCCTGCGGAAAAGGTCACATAATTATCTAGAATTACACAATTTATTTTCATATCATTTTTTTATATGATTTAGTTCAGTTATTTCTTGACTCGTCCTCCGAAACTGCATAGTATGTTATTGTCATGTTATTTTGCGCAGTATATTCATTGTTATCGATAACCCTTCATGAACATCTGAAAAAGCAGTTCCCCCAGGTGTCCACTTTAAGAAATTTTGCAGTAACAGGAGTTTTTCGTCATGTTGGAATTAAAAAAAGGAAAGGATTTGCTTTCTACCATCGGTGGAATACAAACCTTGCAGCAGGCTCAGGAAGTTTTCGCAAACAAGCTGAACCGTGAAAATCTTACCAAGCTGAACACCATCAAAAATGAAGAGGCATTGATCAAAATCGCCAATGCCATCAGCATGTGCAACCCTGATACAGTGCTGATCAACAGTGGTTCTGAGGCAGATGGCAGGAGCATTCGTAAATATGCCCTTGCCAAAAAAGAAGAGAAGAGACTGGCCAAAGAAGGCCACACCATTCACTTCGACCTTCCCGAAGATCAGGCCCGCCTCGTCAACCAGACCTTTTACATCACCAACGAAGGCGAAAGTCTGAACTCCCTGGCCAAAGGGATTTCCCGTGCAGATGCCATGGACTATGTAAAAGAGGAAATGCCCGGCATCATGGAAGGGATGACCCTCATTGTCGGCTTTTACAGCCGTGGTCCGGTGGGCGCTGAAGGATCTATTCCAGCTATTGAGATGTCATCTTCCGGATATGTTCTCCACTCCGCCGAGATTCTCTACCGCAACTGCTTTGCCGACTTCGACAAAGAAGCTGAACGTGTTGGCTTCTTCTTCACCAACGTTCATTCCGAGGGTGAAAATATTTCAGAAAATGTGCCGAAAGCGCGCATATTCATGGATCGCAGCTGGTTCACCACCTATTGCACCTACTGCACTTACGCCGGCAATACCCTGCTGCTGAAAAAAGGGAACCATCGTTTCGCCGTTGACTACTGCACCTACTACAAACGGGAACAGCAGCTCTCCGAACACATGTTCATTACCGGCATGACCGGCCCCGGTGGCCGCAAAACCTTCTTCTGTGGTTCTGCACCATCCGGCTGCGGCAAGACAACTACTGCCATGGTCGGCTCTGACTTTATCGGTGATGACCTCGCTCAATTATGGATTGACAAGGACGGTGTTCTCCGTGCCATCAATCCGGAAAACGGCATTTTCGGAATTCTCCAGGATGTCAACCTTGAAGGCGATCCCCATCTGATGGAATGCCTGCGCGGCGACGGTACTGAAGTCATCTGGACCAATGTCATGATCAACGATGGCACTCCCTACTGGGTAGGTAACGGTGAAAATTGCCCAAACACCGGGTTTAACTTTCAAGGGGAGTGGTACGAAGGGAAAAAGGATGCAGAGGGAAACCCCATTCCCATGTCCAGTAAAAACTCCCGCTGTACCCTGCGTGCCTCCGCCATTTCCAACCACAACAGCAAGCTGGCACAGGATCCTGCAGGAGTTCCGGTAAAAGTTATCACCTACTCCGGCCGTGATGGCGACACCATGCCGCCGGTACGGGTAGCCCGTAACGCTGATGAAGGTGTCGTTATTGGTGCCTCTGTTGTTTCCAAAGCGACCGCCACTGAAGTTGGTGTTTCCGGGATTCGCCGTCAACCATGGGCCAACGCACCCTTCATCCCCGGTTCTCTCGCCGGCTATATGAATGCGCAGTTTCAATTTTTCAATTCGAAGAAATTCTCCGATGAGACCCGTCCGATCATCGCCGGCCTCAACTACTTCCTTACCTATGGTAATCGAGGTGGAAGTGGTGACGGGCTGCTTGGTGAGAAAAAAGATGTGAAGGTATGGCTTGGCTGGCTTGACCTCTATGTCCACGGAGATGTGCAGGCACTGAATACCCCCATCGGATACATGCCTAAATATGAAGATTTGAAAAAACTTTTCGCTGGAATAGATAAAGAGTATCCCCGTGAAATTTATGACATGCAGTTCGCCATCTATGTAGACAAAATCATTGAGCGCATTGATGTGCAAAATGAGGCATATCGTAAAGAACAGCACATTTCGGTACACTTCTTCGATCTTCTCGACGCAAAGCGCGCCGAGCTCGTACAGCTTAAAGAAAAATTTGGTTCCATAGTACAGGCAAGAGAATTTGAATAAGGGCACATCGAATATGAACGAAAGATAAGGTTCTTCAAGTACCCATAATTCTCTGGAAACCCGTTGCAGGTTTAATCTCCGCCTGTGACGGGCTTTTTTTATGCAAAAGTCATTGTTCAGAAGAGTATCGGGAGAGTTGACGAAAGGTGCGGGTGTTGTACTGTGTGAAGATAGTTTTTCTTTTCTAACACTTCACTCCCGACTGATTTGAATCTTCCGCCCGCTGACAACAGTTTTGAAAACGAAGAGATGCTTCTCCGCCATTTTCACGATCCCGAACAACTTAACACCTCCTCCCTTGTTCTCTCTTCTGCCTCCCTGCCTCATCGTGTGGTTATCAGTGACCAGCACAATTTTTCCCTTTATATTCAACACCGCTGGCAGGAAGAGGCCGAGTATCAGCTTGCCGCCTATGAGGAAGAATCCCGACACTGGCCACCGCCGAAGCCGGTGGATCTTCTGGCTGATTTCCAGCCTTTATTCAAAGCGATGACGCCAACACTTATTACAGCCCTTGCCCTTTTTTATTTCAAAAGCGGCGACTGGGATACCGGAACTCTCTGGTTTACAGCCGGAGCGGGAGATGCGGACAAGATTCTCGACGGTCAATGGTATCGACTGGTAACCGCCCTCACCCTTCACGCAGATGCGTTGCATCTCCTCAGCAATCTCGCCATCGGGGCAGTCTTTCTGCACTATTTCTTCGCCATTACCGGCAGCGGTTTCGGGCTCGCCGCCATTCTCTTCACCGGCGCTCTGGCAAGCCTCTTCAATGTTCTCACCCACGGAGGCAACCACCTTTTTGTCGGCTTTTCCACAGCTCTCTTTGCGGTGGCCGGGATGCTCTGCACCATCGGCTTGAGACGCCCGAAAGAAGCGGGAGAATCCTGGCGACATCGACTGGTCCGGCTGCTGCTGCCTCTGATGGGCGGGCTTTCCCTGCTCGCCATACTCGGCTCAAGCGGTGAACGCACCGACCTCGGTGGCCATCTTTTCGGCCTGCTCACGGGGCTTGCCGTCGGGAACGTTGTTCACCTGGACGGGTTTAACCACTGGCGACGCAGCGCCTTTCTACAAACCCTTTTCGCCGCAGCCTCACTTTTTACACTTATCCTCTGCTGGCGAATGGCTTTCACAATTCGTTGAAGTCCTGTCCGGATAACGATTATATTGCAATCAGACCGGCAAATCATTACTTTGGAAGCTGTTTCATAAACCATCAACCATAACTTGGAGAATTTACATGTCCAATCAGGATCAGCAACCACCCTGGGGCAAGAAAAAGCCGCAGAATCCAGAGGATTTCCTTGCCCAGCTCATTGACTGGCTGCAGGATTTCTTCTCCAATGACAAACAGGGAGGCTCCATCAACACCCCGCCATCTGGAAGCTCACCACAATCCCCCTTTGCCGCGGTCAGTCGGGTGCTCTCTGTGGCACTGGCCCTCGTGGTACTTTATGGCGTATATGCCTCTTTTTATAAAATTGAACCCGGCAAGGTGGGTGTTGTCCTCCGCCTTGGTGAATATTACAGCACAACCCAGCCTGGCCTGCATTTCAAGATTCCCTACGTCGACCAGCTCACCAAAGTTGATGTAGAGCGGGTGCGTAAAGAAGAGTTTGGCTTCGGTTCCCGTGGAGGAGGCTACACAACCCGCGACGATGATCCCAGCGTGGAAGCCCTCATGATGACTGCAGATAAAAACGTCATCAGCGTTGCGTGGATTGTACAATATCGCGTTGGCGATCCATGGGCATGGCTCTTTGTCGTCCAGAATCCCCGTCAGGCGATCCACGATATGTCGGAGAGTGTAACCCGTCGAATTGTGGGGAATATGGATTTTGATTATGTCCTCAGCAACCGTGAACTCCTTGCTGCCAAGGTGAAGAAAGAGCTGCAGGATATGCTTGACGGGCTTTTCCCCAAAGGCCGCAGCGGTATCAATATCGGGACTGTCCAGTTCAAAGACATCAACCCGCCTGAACCGGTAAAACCAGCCTTCAATGAAGTGAACGAGGCGGATCAGGATATGAAACGTCTGGTCAACACAGCCCAGGAAGTTTATAACCGCGAAATTCCGAAAGCCCGTGGTAATGCCAAGAAAATTGTCGAAGAAGCATACGGTTACAAGGCGCAACGCGTGAACGAAGCTACAGGTGAAAGCCAGCGTTTCCGTGACATTCTCAAGGCCTATAAGGTCGCGCCGGAAGTTACCCGCCGTCGGATGTATCTGGAAACCATGGAAAAGATTATGCCAGCGGTGAAAAACGTTTATGTTCTTGATAAAAATCAGCAGCAGTCACCAATTCCGCTGCTCAATCTCGGTCAGCCTGTACTGCCGCAAAGCACTAAGGAGAAGCCATGAAAAAGTATGGACCATTTGCCCTCATAGGCCTCATTCTGATCGCCATTGCCGTCCTCTATGATGGCTTCTTTATCCTTGGAGAAGGACGCCAGGCGGTAATCACTCAATTCGGTGCACCGGTAGGCGATCCGGTCACAGAAGCGGGATTGCATCTGAAAATTCCGTTCATCCAGAAGATCGCACTTTTTGAGAAAAAAATCCTCATCTGGGACGGAGATCCAAATCAGATCCCGACCAATGACAAGACCTATATTTATCTTGATGTCACTGCCCGCTGGCGCATCTCCGACGCGCTGAAATTCCTGCAGGCTGTAAACGATGAACAGCGGGCACAGTCCCTCCTCTCCGACATCATCGATGGTACGGTACGAGACTATGTCAGCAAGAACAACCTGATCGAGATCATCCGCAGTTCGGACTGGTCCGAGGATACAATGTCCAACGGCATCGCCGGGGATGCCCTCGGGGCCAAGCCTAAACTGGGCCGCGACGAACTGACCCGCCTGATTCGTGAAGCCGCGTCACAGGAGACCGTGCAGTATGGTATCGAACTGATTGACGTAATGATCAAGAGAGTCAACTACATTGAGTCCGTACGCCAAAAAGTTTACGCACGGATGATTTCGGAACGGAAGCGGATTGCCGCTGAGAAACGGTCCCTCGGGGAAGGAGAAAAAGCCAACATCCTCGGGAAGGTGCAACGGACATTGCAGGAGATTACGTCCAGCGCCAACAAGGACGCAGTGACCATTCGAGGGAAGGCAGACGCCGAAGCCTCCACCATCTATGCCAAAGCATATTCCCTCGACCCGGAATTCTACTCTTTCCAGAAAACCCTCGAGAGTTACAGCAAAGTCGTGGGTAATAATTCCACGATGATTCTCTCGTCGGATTCAGAACTGTACAAGTATCTGCAGAGTGTGACCGGTAAATAAGTCACAGAAATTTTAAGATTTTTTGTCACCTTCATCCAGACCTCTGCTTGTCCCAGGATAAGCAGGGGCCTGCTCTGGTGAAAACGGAATTCTTCCCTTCTCAGCCAGCAGGTCAGCAAAAGCTTCCACCTGTTCCGCAGTTTCTATTTCCTCTACATCAAGTTTTTCAAAACGGCAGTTACAGGACTTCAACTGTCCCTTGCACCACGGGCAGACCTCCACTACACAGCCCAGCAGGTGTTCCTCTCCCACCGGGACGCCACAGACCGGGCAGTGAGTATGGACGATGTCCTCCCACGGATATTCTTCCAGCTTCTCCACTGGCGGGCAGTTTTCATGAAACTCTTTCAGCGTGCTCCATCCAAGAAAACGCATCACCTCCGGCGGAACCTCCCCCGGGACCTCGACACCGTATTCGCCGATCAACGCCACGCTGTCCACCGTCACTGCGTAGAGCCAGCTATGGCCGGTAGTGGTGAGGACAATGAAGTGGACATCCCGCTTGAAACTGAATTCTGACACACGGGTCACTGCCTCTTCAAAGGCATCGGGCAGAGCTGTGTAGTAATCGCGCAACAGACGAAGGACAATTTCATCGTTGCCATATTTTTCTACCAGTTCTGCGGCTGACGCCTGGTCTGCCTCCGGGACGGCAAAGGGAAGATATGTCTTTATTTCTTTGACAAGGTTCTCTGTTTTCATGCATGCTCCTTCTCTGATTAACAGCACCCTGCTCTCCTGAAAGCATGGAGCGCAACGGTACCGACTGTTATTGATATTGAGTTTATCCAGTTTGTTACACTGACTTTTTTTTGCAGGTGAGTCACCTGTAATCACTCCTGCCCCGCCTGTCGAAAAGTCTTCAGGGGACATCAAAGAACAAGTCTTTCACCCCTCTTCTTCGTTACAGTAGAGATGGCCAGTCCATCAAGACATTCAGGCAGAATATAGCCCTGAAGGCAGTGTACATCACACAGAAAATTTCTTCCCCGACAAGAGGACTGCAAGACAGGGTTCTTCAAGGAATCCAGCAGGAAGACTTGCAATATTCGCCAACTTCTGGCATGTTGTTGGGCCTGAATATTCGCGTTTGCGGAACATATGTCTCATACGGAGGGGTGGCCGAGCGGCTGAAGGCGGTGCTCTCGAAAAGCATTGTGCGGGTCAGACCGCACCGCGGGTTCGAATCCCGCCTCCTCCGCCAATGTGAATGTAATAGAAGCTCAATAAAAAAACCCCGAAAGCCAGGACGGCTTTCGGGGTTTTTCTGTACCGTTAGAGTTCGATGAAACCTGCTGGCATCTAACGGTCTGTGGCGGGATATTCAGATGGTCAGCGGAACGACTCAACCACAGCCGGTGCCGGTCCCCAGGCATCCACCACCATCGCAACTCTTTTTGGCTCTCCTCTTCAAGGCCGACAGTCCTTTACCCGTATAGACGGCCTCCAGCCCATTTTCTATAAAACCAGACATGGTAATCGGGGTGATTCCTGCCCGGTTAAACACCTCTTTAGGGGAAACTCCCATGTCGCTCACCATTACCGCCCGACAGTCATAGAGCAATCTTGTCAACGCCTCCCATCGTCCCATCCCACCTCCAGGAACAGGTGCCCGACGTTCCTCGATGAGGGTATAACCATTTTCTTCCTCACCATCATTTTCTGCCTTGCCATAGATGAGGAATTTCGTTGTTTCCCCCAGATGCTGATTGACAAGCATTCCTTCCAGGCTGGCTACAGCTACATAGGGCCTCTCTTGAGGAGGAGTCGCAGGCATGCTGGCACACGTCTTGAGGCATCCAGACATTTCATTTGATTTATCTTTTCCCAGCAGTCCAACAGCATCTGCACGACATCGTCTGCAGTGACGCATCTGCGGCAGATGTTTTTCACAGCTGTTTCTCAGCGTATCCATCATCGCCTTGTCCGGCTCCACCAGATCAGCAAAAGGTGTATCTGCACTGGGCAGCAGGGCCATACAATTAAAGAGATCCACTCCCATTGAGGCCATAACCCGAGCTGTCTCTTCAGCATGATGATCATTGACTCCGGGGACAGTGATAAAATTAATTTTGACGGTCACGCCCTTTGATTTCAATTTCTCAATGGCCGCAAACTGGCGGGCCATGAGGAGTTCAGCCGCCTGCCGATGGCGATAGAGGATATTGCCATCCCTCACATAGCTGTAGATATTTTTGGTGATCTCGGGATCAACACCATTCATCGTCACCGTAACATGGGAGACACCGATATCGGCGACCTCGTCCACATAAGGAGCCAGAGCCAGGCCATTCGTGGAAAGACAGAGAATGAGATCCGGATAATTCTGCCGAAGGAGCTGCATGGTTCCCAGAGTCTCAGCGGCATTGGCAAAAGGGTCCCCGGGACCGGCAATACCTGCCACAGTGATGCGGGGTTCGGCAGTCAGCACTTTGTCCATATAGACCAGAGCCTGTTCCGGCGTTAAAACAGTAGAGGTAACTCCAGGTCGTGATTCGTTGACACAGTCATATTTTCGGTTGCAATAATTACATTTGATATTGCATTTCGGAGCTACCGGCAAATGAACCCTGCCAAATTTACCTTGAACCCCGGCATTGAAACAAGGGTGGCGGGAAAGGTCCGGGGATGCGGTTAACAAGGTTTTCATAATCTGCTCCATTATAATTTTTGACGTTTACCTTCTTGAAGATGAGGTCATTTGTAATAAAAATCGTATTCAGGGGTATCTGAGGGAAAAATTATCAGCAAATTCAGGCATATGTGAAAGACTGCGGCAGCTGAAAGCTCACAACCAGAAAAACAAGGACAGGTCTCTCACATATACGAATAGCCAACCGGCGAGTCGCTCTGCTTTTTGGCAATACAGGCATTCACCACCAAATCAAAAAGCTGTTGAGCCCCCCGGTAACCAATGTGGAGAATACGTTGTCCTCCCATTCGGTCATGGATAGGGAAACCCACCCGGATAATGGGAATAGAAAGCTTTTGCGCCAGAGGATATCCCTTGGAATGCCCCACCAGAAGATCAGGGGCAAGCTCTTCAGCCATCTCACTGATCTCATAGAAATCCATTCCTTCATGCACCTGAGGCTGCTCAGGCAACACACCTTCAGTTACCTGTTGAATCATCTCGGCCAGCTTGCCGCTTTTGCCACCCGAAGCGCAGAGTACAGGCATGACACCAATCTCAGCCAGCAGGGCAGTCAGGCCAACCACGAGGTCTTCCTCGCCATAGACAATGGCTTTTTTCCCGTAGATATATTTGTGGCTGTCCACATACGCATCTACCAGACGCCCCCGCTCTGCCTGGTGTTTTTCAGGGATGGGCAAACCACTCAACCGGCTCAGGCAGTCAAAGAAATTATCGGTTGCGCTGATCCCCATGGGTATTGGCATTCTGTTATTTTCCACACCAAACTTTTCAGACAGCAGGACACCGCTGCTGTCTTTGCCCATGGTGTGACCAAATTCAATACTTCCCACACTGTTATTCATGGCAGCAATGGCTGAAATTGGTGTGCCGCCGGGCTGTATCTTCTCATAAAACTCGGCCGCTGCACCGTCCATGGTATCTGAGATATCAGGCAGGATCGTCGCTTTCAGAGGAAAATCAGCTGCAATTTCTTTGAGGTAGCGAATATCTGCCGGCGAGACAAAACCTGGCAGGATGTTTATTACCCCACTGTCCGTATCCTGCTCTCCATCTCTTCCGGCCAGAGCCTTAACAACAGAAGTGACGGCATTATGAAAACCTTCCATATGGGTACCGCTGTAGCTCGGTGTACTCACCTGGATCATGATCGGTTTTTCCCCATGCACCTCTTTGTCATATTCGCAAAGCAGCGACGCGACGTCATCCCCGATGGTCTCAGTAAGACAGGTGGTGGCAATACCGATAAGCTGCGGTCGATATTTTTGGGTCACATTCATCAGACCCAGCTTGAGATTCGCACCTCCTCCGTAGATTGCATGTTTTTCAGACAGTGATGAGGAGGCGATGTCGATGGGCTCATTGTAATGACTGATGATATAGCGCCGCATGTATGTGGCACAGCCCTGAGATCCATGCAGATAGGGAACCGCACCCTCAATTCCCTTGAATGCGAGAGACGCGCCCAATGGGGTACAAAGCTTACAGGCGTTAGTGGTAGAGATATAATTGGGAGGATTTTTTGACATGATTTCTCTCACTCGTTTGGGTTAGCAATCACAATATTGGACTTTTTCCCTCGGCTGGCACCATTTTGATACGTGAATCGCCACACCGGACTCATCACTGAGGAATAGACTTCTTGAGCGAAATTGAGCATGCCCGAGAATCCCGCCAGGATCTCCTTGCGTTCGTGGTTATGATCACAGAATCCAACCCCCAGTTTGTAGGCAATGGGCCGTTCCTTAACGCCGCCAACAAAGAGGTCAACCTTTTGTTCCTCAAGGAAACTGGTAAGTTCCAGAGCATTGGCATCATCGACGATAATAGTGCCGGGATCGGTGATCTCAGCAAGCTCCCGATACTCCTGTTCCGTACCGGTCTGACTGCCAACCATCACCACGTTCATGCCAATCAACCGCAAAGTTTTGACCAGAGAGAACGCCTTAAAGGAACCTCCCACGTAGATAGCTGCTTTCTTCCCCTGCAATGCTTTTTTGTAAAAAGCCAGTTTGGGGAGCAGTTCTTCCAGCTCTTCTTTCACCAGCTGCCGGGTCTTTTCCATGATCTCGGGATTTTTGAAATGTTCGGCCACGTCATAAAGAGCCTGTGCCATATCTTCAATTCCGAAATAGGAGACATGAAAGAAAGGAACTCCATATTTATCTTCCATGATCTGCGCCAGTTCCATAGTTGCCCCGGAGCACTGCACAACGTTCAGTGCTGCACCGTGGCACCGCTGGAGATCAGCCACTCGCCCGTCTCCAGTGATATTGGCAACAACCTCCACACCCATGCGCTCAAAGTATTCACGGATTAACCAGATCTCGCCAGCGAGGTTGAAATCCCCCAGGATATTAATGGAATAAGGGGAAATACCAGTCGTATCTCCAGTACCAATGAGCTGATCCATGGCATTGCAGGCAGCAGTGTATCCAGCCCGCTTATTGCCCATGAAGCCCTCAGACTTGACTGGGATCACCGGAATATTTGTTTTACTTGAAACCTCTCTGCACACCGCATCCACATCATCGCCAATGATGCCCACTATGCATGTAGAGTAGACAAAAGCAGCTTTGGGGCTATGTCGTTCGATGAGTTCATACAGGGCCCGTTTCAATTTCTTTTCGCCACCGAAAATAACATCCATCTCCTGCAGATCCGTTGAAAAGGAGAGACGATGAAGTTCCGGCCCCGAAGAAAGCGCCCCACGAATGTCCCAGGTATATACGGCACAGCCGATAGGCCCATGTACAAGGTGTATGGCATCGGCTATGGGATAGAGAACAACCCGTGAACCACAAAACACACAGGCACGCTGGCTTACCGCCCCCGCCAGAGAATCTTGGTCACAGGACAAAGCAAAAGGCTCTTTTCCAGTGCGATAAATTTGTTTTTCTCGGTCTTTCAATAATTCCATGCTCGCTCCTCCTTGTTGGTTTAACAAAGACGTTTGCAACCATCGTGCCTGAAAGGACATTTCTATTTTTTATATGTTTTTTCAGATAGATAGCGATGCAAAAGAATTTAAAAATTACAAAAATGAACTGGAATAGATACTACAGGAAGTGTCGAGAAGTTTACAAAATTGAAGCAAAACCTCTCTTTTGTCATGGGAAAGAGAAAGAATCAGCAAGATCTTTTTCCATGCGCGGAGAGGGTTTATTGATCTCTTCACAAAGGGTGACAGGAAGTGTCAGGCTGGGAAAATACCGACCTCGGAGAGCTGTTCTCCCTTTTGCCAGTGGCAATTGCATAGCAGCCCGGCGACTCAGGGCAATACCAGGCATTGATTACAGGCGCTGAAGAGAATGCAGAGGAATGTCTTCAGGAGAAGCGTTGGCGGAGCAAAGCAACGATAAAACAGAGGGGAAACCTGAACAGCAGCAAGGATATGGACACAAGAACAGAGGTCTCGACTTAAGGAGCCCCGGGGACATCGAAGATGAATGAAATACAGGCAGGATCAAGATATCTTCTTGATCCTGCCTATACCGTTAAGGAATAAATGTTGATACGCGTAGAGAAGAGACAGATATCCAAACAGACAACGAATTTATTGCAAAGAGCCCCAGGAGCCTGCCGGAGAATTGATCCTTCCCCAACAGACCCCTGGCAGAACCTTTTTTCTATGGACACAGGGCATAACGTTGCCGCTGTCAGCTCCCCTGCGGCGAGCTACTGTTAACTCAAGAAATCAGCCTGCCCGGCGGCAGCTGCAGGTTATGGGAACATCGACTATGAATAAAAGAAGGCTCTTCAACGTCCCATTATGGCTGTTTTCGTCCTGTCACGCCTGTCAACTGATGTGAGGCATCAAGCTCCACTTGATAAACCATGTGTCACCGTCATTCCCCTTATCCAGGCAGACAATACCGCCGTTCTGAAATTTAAAAACAGTAAGATCAGTTGAACGGGCCACCAAATAAGATGTCAATTTTTCCATGAAAGGCAGATGC
>JBFHIO010000013.1:0-13395 GCA_041596435.1 Desulforhopalus sp.
GGGGTAAATTCCACTAATATTTTCAAGTTTTGGGGGAGCCCCGTCATAGGCCAGCATCGCCTTTGTTCCGAAATATATATTGATATCGGACAAGATCCCTGTCTTTAGCAGGCTGATGTTGATAATGAACTGACACAGTCCGAGACCGGTTGCCAGCAAAAGAAGCAGCCAGATACTGTGGATTACGCTTTCTTTATCGGATACAAGAGCAACTTTCGGTCTCGGATCAGAAAGTTTATTTATGCTGAGAGATTGTAAGGCCATGGGTTGTTTTTTCCCAGTAATGGGGTTTGACAAAAAGCTGCCATAATGCCTTGTAGGCGGCTGGTGTATGAAAAAAAAGCCAGTAAAAAGGGTTGAGCAGGGCAAAGGGCAGGAGATAATACAGTCGTCTGCGGAATACCGCCATACAGTTAAGATAGATTCCCAGAAAATTCCCAAGCACCAGATTAATAAGCCCGAAAAATGTGGTTAAGGGCAGGTAATGAGCCTGCATGATATCTATCTGAGTTACCCCCCAGAAAATAAAGAAACTCCACATAATCGGATTCAGCAGAAACAACAGCGGCGTGCCTGCTATAAAAAGCTGGAAAGAAAGCCAGTCTTTGAGTCCCAGCCTGCGCAGGAGCTTGACAGGGTGTCGGTTGAAGACCAGGGCCGTTTGCATGTAGCCCTTGATCCAGCGTGATCGCTGGCGGATCCAGTTCCCATAACGGCTGTTGGCTTCCTCAAAGGTTGTGGAGTTGATAACACCTACCCTGTATCCCCTGGCGGCAGCCCGTATGCCGAGGTCTGCATCCTCTGTGGTGTTGAAAGGATCCCAGGATCCCAGCTCCTTGAGCAGTGCAAGATCAAAATGATTGCTGGTTCCGCCCAGTGGAATAGGGAGTTTCAGTTTGTCCAGGCCTGGCAAAAGGTAGTCAAACCAATAGGTGTATTCGAGGGTGAAAAGTTTGGTAATCAGATTCTGGTCGGCATTGAAATAATTCAGTGCGGCCTGAAAGCAAAGAAATTTTCCGGGGGGATTTTTTTGAAAGGCGACAACGGCTTTCTTGAGTTGATCCGGCTCGGGAATATCTTCAGCATCATAAATGGTCAGGTAGGTACCCCTTGCAAAATGGACCCCGTAATTACAGGCCTTGGGCTTTGTTTTCGGCGGAATGTCTGGAACATAAATAAAACGCCAGTTAACAGGAGGTGCAGCTTTTTTGGCAGCCTCAAGGGTTCTGGTGTCATTTTCTTCCAGAAGCAGCAACACATCGAGCTTGTTTTTGGGATAATCGAGACCGGCCAGCCCCTTGATAAGAGTGGGCATCAGCTCAGGCTCGTTGTACACCGGTACCAGCACTGTATAGGAAGGCAGATCCTCATCCTGAAGTGCCTCTACTTCTTCTGTGGTAACAGGCTGAATAATCTCGTTGCGGGCACCTTCAACTGAAAGGGTCAAACGAAAGAGAATGGTTGCAAGATAGACTGCATTTATGACAAATAAAACTGTTTTGGAAACGACTGTGGGCATAAACCAGGTCAGGGTCAGCAGGCACAGGCTGACAGCAGCAAATGCAAGGACCTGGGAAGGACTGAAAACATATCGGGCGGATTCATCAGGGTTGCGGGAATACAATCCGTATACCGTGTCATCGAGCAGTCCTTCCTGGAAATGACTATTCGTTAACTCTAAAAAATCGAGGTCGGTAATAACTCTCTGCTGCAATATCATGCCCGGGAATTTTTGCGCATAAAACTCCAGCATTTCAGCGTGCTGTGGATAGGCTGTCAAAAGCGTTACCCGATTGTCCTGTACGGCTGCAGGTACCGCCTGAAGGGCAATAGCCTCCTTTGATGTCAGTTCAGGCAGCAGGGACCAGTCCACACTTTTACGGGCTTTTTTATCCATCAGTGTAAACTCAAGCCCGTAATGATCGGCCAGGGTTTCAAAAAGCTGACGCCGGGAAATATACCCCAGAGATCCCAAAATCCACATCAGACGTCCACCTTTTGTCTGCTGCAGTTCCAGAGCTTCTTTGAGCTGCTCGGGAGTCACCAGGCCCTGTTCTAATAAAATATCGCCAACCCGTTTTGCCATGTTGTCGCCTTACCAGGCGGAGCCCGGATTTTTTATCAGTTCAGGGAGTGCCTGGACTGATCGCTGGTGAGCAGGTGTTAAAATTACATGAAGAAGAGACATTATGTGTCAGCTTATTACAACCTGTTTGCAGCAGGATGGAGTGGGAAACCCTGAGACGATCTGGATTAGAATGTTATCCAGTACGCCAGGGCTCCCCCCCCACCGGCTCCAGTATTTTCTCCCCATACATTGTGGAATCCCGAGAATACCAGTGACTGGTCGTCGGTCATTCTTATCCGGCAGTGCAGTGTCATTTTAAAAAGGCGGTAATACGCGTCTATGGTTGTGTCATCATCAAGCTGTACGGTGTCCCCGTTATCAAGACCCCACTGAATTTCGGACTCCAGGATGAACTGTAAAATACGGGTTATGTCCTGGCCCAGAACAAGACTGCCCCGCAGTTGATCTGACGGAAAACCTTCATAGGTCCGGAATCGCACTGTCGTTTCAGCAAAACCGTTTCGTCCCGTTACTTCCCAGCCGTAGCCTGCGGCAAGGAATGTTTCCAATCCCAGTCGGTCGTACCCAAGACTCGGCATTTCATTGATGGAATACCCTGCAGGAATCAATCCGGTAATGCCGGCACTGAGGGCGATACCTGACTGATTGAACAGGCATCGTCTGTAGCCCAGTTCAACATCAGAAAAGCCCTGTGTGCTGCCATCTTCATTGTCCACGAAATCGTAGAAGGCTTTTGCCGTCAGTGTATCTTTTTCCGTCAGGCCATACTCCATGTAGGTCTGAGTGGATAATTTCTTGAAATCCTCTTTCATGCTGTGCCGGTCACCGCTGCGATCCCAGTATTCCCCGGTTGCATAATATTCAACTTTTGGAGCAAGAAAAATTTCGTTTTTTTTCTGTGGCCATGCTTCTGCCCCTGCCGGGAGTGAATCAAGGCAGAGGCAGAGCAGCGTGAGGCAGGTAACCGCTGCCGGCCTGATATATGAAAACATTCCGGTTTCCATTTATTTGGTCCTTTTCCCCGTAAGTCGGGTGTACACATAATAAAAGAAACAGACCAGTATACCCGCGAGGGCAAGGGTTGCCAACAGGCTGTATTTATTCCAGTAATACGTAAAATCGGGCTGATCTGGCGGGCTGGCAATCAGTTTTTTCCCAATCACCATGGATTGCCAGTACTGGTCCCGGCCGGCGGCTGCATTGCCACCAAGTTGCTCCATCGCTTTCAGGTCCAGTGTCGGCATGGGTGCTTTATCCGGTGCAAGGCATGAAAACACCAGTGCCGGAACATTCTGGTGCCTGAAGGTCTGAGTGATCCAAACAGGAGCCTCGGCGGTTACTCTGAACGGAATTTCACCTGTCAGCGGATTGCGAACCGCAATGTCTTCACCCGTTGTTATCAGCGGTGTGAATTCGGAAGGGAGCGGATTGTCGGTCACAGACAGAACAAAATAATCAAACTGCACTGCATTTGGGATCTTGTCAACGAGGGTGAACACCGGGATCTTGCGGTGCAATTCACCGTACATGGAAGCCCATTCCACCAGGGGGCGCATGGCTGTATAGGACATTTGTGGAACAACAAGGGCACCTCGTCCGTTCATACTGCCCATGACTCTATTGAGTCGCAGGTCTTGTCCGGTATCTTCAGAACCGATAATAAGGCTTGAATCATCAAACAAGGTGGCTTCCATTTCCGCTGGTATTCCCTTGCAGTTTCCCTGATTCAGATAATAGGCAAAGACGACTTCCAACCGGTTCATATCTGTCAGTTTGTCTACGGGAAGGGAAAAAGAAGCAAAAAATGGCGAGATCTTCTCCTTATGAGAAAGCCTTTGGGAGGCGATCATGTGTCCGTTAAGTCGAATTTTGAGAAAGCCCTTATCTTCCGGGGGGATAGATGTATGGGTCAGATGCAGAACGGCGGTTAATGATTTGGGAAACCCGTTGAGCTGGGGCAGGGTGAAATATGTCTGGGTGACAAGTTCCCCCGCACCTTTGACCGATGCTGTCTGAAACCCCAGCGAGGAAAAAGCAAGCGGCGAACCAGTCTGGTTCCATTCCGTGTGCTCCAGTGTTTGCACAGCAGCCCTGGGTGAAGCCAGCAGCCCTGCAACTTTGTTTCCCAGAGCCCGGGCTCCTTCTGGACTCAGATACAGAGTGGAACCTTCAAGGACCATGTCCTGGTCAAATGCACCCACAATAATCGTGTGGCCGAAGGGGTTTACCGCAGGGGACATGGCAACGGAGACCTTGATCGAAGGCACAGCTGCTTTGGCTGCAGCCACAGTGGTCAGCACTCCCTGCCAGATGTCTTTATTTGTCTCATCGGCCACCACCATGACAGCCGGGGCAGAATCAGCCAGAAAACGGTTCAACAGTGCGGTATCAGAGGTATGATTTGTTTCTATGAGACTGTCATTATCTACGGCCAGCCACAATTCATTGGCCTGTTGATTTTTACAGCTATCGTCAAAGAGTCTGAGTGTTCCCTCAACGGTTACATTGAGATGGCCGTCATGGATATTATTATCTAAGAAGTCGGCAAAAGGGGCTAAAGGGATGGAGATCGACAGGGGATCGTGGTTCTGGGTAATGTCATAAATTCCAGCTGAGATTCCTGCAATTTTCACGTGTACGGAAGAAAAGGACTGTAGCAGAGGCGTGTGTCTGATGTGGAGCAGCAGACGCCCGTTTTCAGCCTGTGTCCCGGGAGTCCAGGGAAAAGAAAAGGCAATATAAGGGTGCGGACCGTAGGAAATCAGATCACTTTGATAACCGAGTTCGTTCAACTGGATTCTGGACAGCCACGGCAGGACGGTTCCTGGTGTGGCAAAATTATTGAGACTGGCAATACGGGCTTCCGGGTATTCAGGTTTAAGGTCTGCCAAAAGAGCTGTTGCTTCCTGTTTTCTCAAGTAATGGCCGACGGCCGCCACACGGCTTTTCTGTTCCTCAAAAAGAACGACGTTGCGGTAACGCTGCATCTTTTGAGTAATCTGGTCTTTATTGAATTGCTCTTGAGCAAATGGGATGGCGACAGTAAAAATCTCATTTCCCAGTGACTCACATTGGCCATAGGAAGTAAAAACAACGGAAAAAATGACTGCCAGTAGCAATGTGCAAGGTGCTTTTTTTGTCATGCTGTAACTCCATGTGAAAATGTCAACATTCCCTTTCCCCAATTTTCCGGATGGCTGTTTTCTCAATTGTCTCCAGATGAGAAAGAATCTTTTTTCCTGCATATTTTCTGCAGCTGATAGTCAGCACATAATATTTCGTTGATAATAATTGGATATGTATTCAAGGTCAATAATGGATTGGATCAAGATTATGCCGGGGGGAGGACGTAATCAGGTTGTGTAACGGGGAAAAATCTTTTTTTATATAGGATAATAACCTGCTTTTACTCATATATTATGGTCTGATTTTGTGAGGCCGAAAGGACAATAAGAGATCTCTGTTTCATGCTCTTGCTCTCTATATAAAGGGAGTTTTTTGTGGTTAGACAAAATATATGGTTATTTTCCCCAGCCTTATTCGTTTTTTCCCTTTAAAGAAATTTTGGAAAATAGAGCGCAGGAACTCTCTTTGATTTTCAATTCAAGTGTTGCACTAAAATATGCAGGGAGAAAGGTTTTTCTTGTGCTGGATTAATTTACGAGAAGATCAGGTAAAACTTGTAAAGGAGAGATTTGAGCGGTGCGAAGATGACATTGAAAGATTTTATCAGCCTTCTTTTAAACTCGGAGGTGACTGCAGTTTGAGCTTATTCGTTCCTGGCAGAGTTGAGTGTTTTGGCGCTGGTCATAACCGGCAGACCTCTCTGGCTGCCGCCCCAACATCCTTATTTTTTCATATTATGCTGTTCGTGTCTCTTAAAGGGACCCTGGATACTGTTCATATTCGAAGCATAGAATGTAATTTAACGCAGGCCTTTATTTGATATCGGAGCCTGGTGCTTGCCTTCAAGAATGAATTTTTTCTGCAACGAAGACAATGAGCAACAGAAGGGTTTTGATGTTCCTTTGCGTTACTTCAGAGAGGAGAACTGCTGGAGGATTACTGCGTTTCCTGCTGCAGCTTTTTCTGTTGTTTTTCCAGATTGTTTGCAATATCGAGGACTGACTGCATACCCGGCTTGGGATAGACCTTGTGGAAGTGGGGGGTAAATGTGCTCACCTCTCCTTTTTGGACAAGGTTGTCACTTTCGAGGCTGTAATCGATTTTTGCCTTCAGCAATGTATTGAGTCGACGCTGATTTCTTATTCGGTAGGTGAGGCGGCGTTTCTCTTTTTCCGTCGCTCCGTTGATGAGATTCTCCATTCTGGCGATTTTTTCTTCCCCTGCAGTAAGGCTCTTCTCCAGTTCTCCCCTCGCTACCGGGCGGATTTCCCGCCATTTTTTTGAAGCATCGGGGCGCCATGATATTTCGAGTTCTCCAAGGGATGCAAGGTCATTGGTGGTTTGAGCAACGAGTGTTCCCGGCGCTGGCAGGCGGACGAGGTTTCCCCGCATGAGGATACAGGAGATGATTACCTGAATTTCCGGATGTTCTCTGGCAATTGTACTGTTCTCCTCAGAGTTGAGAGTGGAGAGCAGTACAATAAACTGTGCCTTTCCTTTCAACTCTGCCAGGCTCTTCTCCAACGCCGGCATCGGTGGTGAGAGAGTGAAATCCCTGACGTCTTTCAGAGACCCGCCGGTGAGTCCGATAAAGGCCAGGGAGATCTCCCCGCTTTGTTTCAGTATCCAGGGCGGGAAGGGAGCCGTGCCATCCCGGCGCAGGGTGTTGGCGGAGACGATCGGTAGAGCGGCTATCTTTTCCCGGAGGAAAAAGGAGTTGCCAGCCTGCAGGTCGAGTGTACTGACCGTCATGGCGTCAAGCCCCATGAGAACATTGGCTTCAGCTATTCCTTCAGCCGTGAGGATGGCACTGCGGCTTTGTGGCTTTGCCTTTTTGCCGTATTGAAAGAAGGTGTTGCCCGAGTCAACGAGGAATACATTCTCTGTCGCTTCCCGCGTTTTGCGAACTATTCGTGATTTGCCGGACAGACCGCCCAGTCGGTTGGTGTGTCAACCACAGGGGAGATACTGACCCTGCTGGTTGTTATTGAAGAGCAGAGTAAAGCTGTGTGCTGCGGGTGTTGCCGCGAAAGTATTTCCCGCGTTGAGCAGCAGGGCAAGAGTGGTGGTAACAAATATCTGGATGAGAGTAGTGTTCATAATTCTCAAGAAATGATGTGAATAAGAAATTCCGTGTTCCCTTTTGGCCCTTTTATCGGAGATTCAACAATTCCATTAACACGGAGCGAGAGGGTGGGGAAGTTGCGGGTGAAATCAATAATTTTCTGTTTTGCCTTGTTGTGGAGTGCGGGGTCTCGAACAATTCCGCCCTCTCCAATATCATCCCTGGGCAACTCAAATTGCGGTTTGATGAGGGCAATAATATTTACCGGCCTGTCCTGGAAAGCGGCGGCCATTGGGGGGAGAATACGGGTCAACGAAATGAAGGAGACGTCGGTTACTGCGAGATCAACAGCTTCCCCGAGTTGCTCCGGTGTCAGGTGGCGGGCGTTACAGCGCTCAATGACGCAGACTCGCTCATCCTGACGCAGCTTCCAGGCGAGTTGTCCATATGCCACATCTACGGCATAGACTTTCGCCGCGCCATGTTGCAGCAGGCAGTCAGTAAAGCCGCCGGTGGAAGCACCCACATCAAGGCAGATGCGATCCTCAACAGAAACAGCGAAGGCTTCAATGCCCTGGGCGAGCTTGAAGCCTCCACGGGAGACAAAGGGGCAGTGCTGCTTCAGGCGGATTGCAGCCGTTTCAGGCACCATGCTGCCTGCCTTGTCCGAAATCATATCATTAACATACACCTCTCCGGCTCCAATCAGCCGCCTTGCTGTATCAAGGTCTGGCGCCATCTTCCGGGTCGTGAGAAGGGAATCAAGTCGTTTCTTTTTCAAACCAGGGAAATCAGAGAGAGTTGAGCCGTGTGCGGGCAATGTCCGCCTCTGGCGCTGTTTTATAAAGTTTGACCAGTTTTGCGTAGAGCAACTTGGCTGTATCTCGATCGGCAAGTTTTTCGAAAGACTGTGCCTGTTTAAGCAGCGCCTGGGGTGCCAGTCTGGATCCGGGGCTTTTGGAAACAACGGTCTGGAGCTGAACAACGGCGAGGTCGTAGTTCTTCTGATCAAACAGGGCCTGGCCCATCAGGAAGCGCGCTTCTATTGAATCTTTGGAACTGGAGTCTCTTGCCACCTTCTCAAGGATTTCCATGGCGCCATCATAATTTTTGTCAGCGAGCAGCTGTTTCCCCTCGTTGAGAGCACTGGTCGCTGCGGGGGCTCCGGTAAAAACAGGTTTGGGCGCAGGTTGCGGGGCAGGTGCTTTTTTCACAGCCTCTTTTTTTACTGCAGCAATCTCGACTTCAGGAGTCTTCTTCACTGTTTTTTTAACGTCGGGTGTTTGTACAGGAGCCACCTCTTTTTTCGTTGAAGCTGGGGACACAGAAGAGGTGGTATCGCTGGAGCTTACTGTCGCAGGGACTGAACGAATTACCTTCTTGTGGGTGGCAAGAATCTCCCGGGAGGGTGTCGAAGGGGACACATCACTGCTGTCTGCGCTTGAAGTGGAGGAACTGGAGATGGTCCGGAGGCGTGCGGCTTCTTTTTTTGCTGCAGCCATGCGGGCTTCAAGCGCAGCTTCCTTTGCTTTGCGTTCCGCTTCCTTGATACGTGCCTGCTGAATTGCCTGGACGTTTCTTTCCTGTTTGCGAAGAAGTCCGTCCAGTTCTTGAATTTTGGCCTCTTTGTCTGCCTGCTGCTGCTGCAAAGTGGTCATTGCCTCTTCGCGCCGGGCAGATTCCTGCTGGGCAACAGTGGAGATTGAGCTTTCCAGCTCTTTATTCTGTTCACGGAGTTGCTGATTGAGAGAGTATGATTCTTCAACCTGAGAGCGGAGCTGGTCGATATCATCCTGCAGTTTGCTCATGTATCCGCTGGTACTGGCCTGGCGCTTCTCAATGTGGTCAACGGTATTGGACTTCATTTCGACCACTTTGCGGTTGAGCATGCGGATCTGGCGTTTCAGGTTGTTTACCTCGCTTGTGGTGGCACAACCTGTCAGCACGGCTGCTGTGAAGAAGAGACATACACTGTTTCGAATAATTGGTTTCATGGCAATTCCGTTTGTGAAGCAATGTGTTGAGCTGGAACACAGAGAAAGTGTGTGCTTCTTTAATCAACGGGCACCCTGAATAACCTGTCTTTTTCAAGGTGTCCGGTAGAGAAGATTACTTCGCCCAGCGGGGATAGGTCTGGCTTCCAGGCAGGTTGAAAAGTCTACGCTGAAAGGAACCGTCTTTCATTATAGCGTAAATCTGATTTTTTTTGCCATTACGACGTGAAAAAATAATTTGTCGACCGTCGGGGGACCAGCATGGAGACTCGCTGTAGTTAAAACCATTAGTGAGCTGTTTCGGTGTATCAGAAGAGAGCGGGTTCATGGTGAAGATCTGATAGACACCATTGCGCAGACTGGAAAAGACAATGAGGTTTTCTGTGGGGGACCAGTTTGCTTCGGCATTCTGTACCCCTGTGAAGGTAAGACGTCTCACATTGCCGGTGGCAAGCTCCATGAGATAAAGCTGGGGTGTGTTACCCGCACGGTCAGAGGTGAAGGCAATATATTTCCCGTCGGGAGACCATGTGGGGGAGACGTTGATCCCCTGGCCACTGGTCAGTTGCCTGATAATTTTCCCTGTGCTGTCCATCAGGTAGAGGTCGGGATTTCCTTTTTTCGACAGGGTGGCGATAAAACGGCTGCCATCGGGGGACCACGCGGGAGCAAGATTCATCCCCTTTCTGCGGCTCAGCGCCCGGGTTGTTTTACTTTGAAGCAGGTCAGTAATATAGAGGTTCTGATTCCCGCTGTGATAGGAAGAGTAGGTAAGTTTTGTGCTGTTCGGTACGAAGCGCGGGGAAACGGTGATGTTTTTGTGTCGGGTCACCTGGCGGAGTTCTTTCCCGAGGATATTGGTAAGATAAACTTCTTTGGCATTGTTCTTCAGGCCGACAAAGGCGATGCGGCTGTTGGCGATGCCGCGAATCCCGGTGAGTGCTTCAATGACATCATCACAGAAGTTGAACAGCATCTTTTGCTGCTGGCTGATATCTCCTGTGAAGCGCTTGCCGCTGGAAGGCTCTGCCGAATTTTTCATGGAGAAGGGGACGTACTGTCCGGAGGCTACATCAAGCATGCGGATCTTAAGGGTCTCCTGGCTGCCGAATCTGGTGTATTGACCGAGTACTACATAATCGGCACCGGTCCTTTTCCAGTCCGCCTCCTGGCTGTCATTGTATGTCGTGGGGTCAACAATCTGGATAATGCCATGAAACTCAAGGGCTTTGCCGAGCAGGGAAGCCATTTCCCGGCCATCTCTACTCGGAGCCACGGTCGGCTGGTCAACAAAGGCCGGGATGGCAATGTTGATTTTGCGCATCTGGTTGGAGGTGATGTCAAGGTAGACGCGATCAGCTGCCAGTGCCTGCAGAGGCAGGAGCAGCAGGCAGAGGAGAGTGAAAAGAGTGATTTGAGAACGGGTAGTTTTCACAGGTGTTCACCGTAGTTGAATTCTGAGAGACGCGAAAATATGCTCTTCGCGTCTCTCTTTGGGAAACTTCAAGCCGCATGAAGCGCGGTTATTTATTGAAAAACGGCAGAAAGTACGGCGACGAGAAGCCGCGATTACTCTACTCCCTGCGGGGTAAAAACAAATCCGTAGTTCAACTCAGAGACATTAAGAGCCGCCGGGATAGGCGGAAAGGGCGCGGAGGCTTCAACAGCCCTGATAACAAACTGATCATAGACCCGATCTCCGGAACTTTCCTCAAAATGCATCTCGCTGATATTACCGTTCTGGTCAATGGTGACGGCTACGGTTGCCTTCATATCAGGGTTCGTAATGTTTACTGGCGGCTGCCAGTTTGCTGCCAGCCGTTTAGCAATTTCCCCGTTATACATGCGGGCAATACTGCTGCTTGCAGCGCTGTTACTTCCCGACGCCGTCCCCTGTTCCGCAGCGTTGATGGCTGCGGAACGCTCTGCGGCAGCTTCATCAGCCTGCTGAAGCAGTTTACGTTCTTCTTCAAGCTGCTCTCTGGCGAGTTTTGCTTTTTCACGGGCCAGTTCATCCTGCTGATCCAGGGTCTCCTGCTCACGCAGCTGACGGGCCAGTTCCTGCCGGCGTTTTTCTGCAGCAGCCTGGCGCATCTGTTCTTCCTTAAGTCTTTTGGCAGCCAGGTCTTTCTTTTGCTGTTCCTGCTTAAGGCGTATTTTTTCTGCAGCGAGATCTTTCTCCGGAACCTTCGGAATTTCTTTTTTAATCTTACTCCTTTTCGGGTTGAGCGAAATCATTTTTGGCGGACCCGTGACGACTGGTTCTGCTGCTGCCGGAGGTGGGACCTTTTTGACAGCTGCCGGAGTGAGTTTTCTTACAATGGGAACGGGTTTGGGCTTGGGAGCGGGCTTCGGAGCAGGGGGGCTCTTTTTCTCCACCTTTTTCTCAATTTTTTTCGCTGCAACTGCAGCTTTTGCCGATCCTTTTGGCGGAGAGGGCAGGCTGACAAGACTCACCGTCTGCACCTTGGCGATGCGCGGTGTTGCTTTGAACAGGGCGGGAGCAGACACAATCCCGACCAGTATCAGAAGATGGAGAGCGATGGCGAAGAGGAGGGGCGTCTGCCATTCGATGTTGCGGTGGTGATCTGCGGGGCGTAGAAACATCGCGGCATTATTCCTTATCAGGAGGTTCCGTTACCATCCCGATTTGATCAAAACCCGCTGTTTTAATATCCGCCATGAGCTGAACCACATGCCCGTAGGGAACATTTGTGCTGGCCATCAGGTAAATCGCCTGATTCTTGTTGGCCGCAAACTTCTTCTGCAGTTCGTTGATCATCAGCGAGCGGGTAAGCGGGATCTTGTTTATACTTATTGTTCCGTCTTCCTGGAGAGTGATGGTGATGGGATTTTCTTTTTGTACAAGCGCTTTTCCCGTCACCTTTGGCAGGTCTACGCTCAGGCCCTGGGTCATCATCGGTGCGGTGACCATAAAGATGATCAGCAGCACCAGCATGACATCCACAAGAGGAGTGATGTTGATATCGGAGACAAGGCGTTTGCTGCTTCGTCTCCCGCCTGTTGACATGCCCATTTATTTCACCCGACTGAGAAGATCACGCTCAACGAGATTCAGCAGGTCGGTGGAGAAACTGTCCATTTCCCCTTCCACATGGTCAACCTTGCTGGCGTAGACGTTGTAGAAGATAACTGCTGGAATTGCCACGGCAAGACCTGCAGCAGTGGCAATCAGCGCTTCAGAAATCCCCGGGGCAACAACAGCGAGAGAGGCTGAACCTTTCTGCCCAATATCATGAAAGGATGCCATGATACCCCATACCGTACCGAAGAGACCAATGAAGGGGGTTGCCGAACCGGTCGTGGCAAGGAAGGGCAGGCTGCGGGACAGCAGATCCAGTTCCTGTGAAGCGGCTTTGCGGATGGTGCGCTTGAAATTGTCCATGGTGGCGAGCTGCATCTCAAGGGACTCTGTCTCTTCCTGATTGTTCCGCATCTTATTGATTTTCTCCAGTTCGTTGAAACCGGCAGAGAAGATGGCGGCCTGCGGGGAGTATTCAAAATCAGATGCCGCATCATGGGCTTCGCTGAGATTGGCGGAACCCCAGAAGGTTTCAAGAAAATCTTCGGAGTCGAGTTTGACCTTACGGAATAATCTCGACTTGGTAATAATAATGCTCCAGGAAACAATGGAAAAAATAAGGAGGGTGAGCATGACGCCCTGGCCGACAGGCCCGGCGTTGAGAATCATGTGGATGATGGAGAGCTGCACAGGGAACACCTCAGTAAAAAAATTAGGGGCCGTTGCCGCAGGCCGTTTTGTTCAGGGTTGAAATAATTAGGAAATGATTCACATGGACACATGAACCCGAAAGAAGAAACCCTTCGAATTTCAAGCGGCAATTGTAATCGCTCTGGGGAAAAATTCAACATCCATGCGCGACAAAGGAAGAAAATTGACTTCATCTACCATTCAGGCTGAAGGTGGCGCGAGGGTACAGGCAAATTCAACCTGCACGGCGGTTTTGCCTTTGCATTTGAGAACCCCTTTAAGAAACCAGACTGTACTGATTTTTTCGGTCAGTTTCACCGAAATCTGTACGGTGTCGCCGGGGTAGATCCCGCGTTTGAACTTTGCACCGAGGATTCGGGTGAGAACC
>JBFHIO010000014.1:0-13019 GCA_041596435.1 Desulforhopalus sp.
GTAGAGACAGGGCATGCCCTGTCTCTACGACCCTTGACTGTGCTGGCAACGGCGATATTAGTGGAAATCAGGAATTGATGCAGATTCCCCAATGCGTTATCACTTTCCACTTCCCTCATAGGAGCCGGTGCTGTGGAAGAGAAATTTTCTGCAGATCGACCGAATTAACTGCGTGTCCCGGGATTCCAGTCCATTGCGGGCAAAGAAATGTCTGATATTTCCCATCTTCCGCCGTTGTTCCTCCTCGTTGAGAAAGTCAATCTCGAACAATGCCTCTTCAAGGGAAGCATACATGCTCTCCAGCTCTTGAGAGTTGGCCATGGTTGGTTTCGGCAGTGTTGCCTTTGGTTCGTGAACCATGGTCTGGAAAAGTTCATAGCAGTGGATGGCCACTGCCTGAGCAAGGTTGAGGGAAGAAAAGTTGTCAGTCGGGATGGCGGAGGTTATCTGGCAGAGTTTCAAATCATCATTTGACAGACCGGAATCTTCCGGGCCGAAGAGCAGTGCCACCCGGTTATTGGTCATCTGCGGGCGCAACCACTCCATAACCTGTTTGGGACTGCGTTCCGCAAAACGCTGTCGGCCACGCCGCGCGGTTGTTCCCACCACCAGATTGAAATCCTGGAGTGCCTCCGGGAGAGTGGCATAGTACGGCATTGTTTCAAGCAGCTCTGAGGTGTTGTGGGTGGCAGTCTTTGCCATTCTCTTTCGGTTGGGCATTTTGTCTCGGACAAGAATAACCGAACTGATGCCGAAGTTACTGGCCACCCGTACCGTGGAGCCGATGTTTTCCGGAATCCGCGGGCGAACCAGAACAATACTTACATCCTGCAATCCAGCCATTACTTCTCCTGCACCGGGTGAAAGGTAAGTTGTCGCCGACTCATGCTGACGCTGGTGAGTTCGACCGTGATCAGGTCTCCGAGCTGATACTCCTGTCGAGTGAGTTCTCCGTAAACCCGAAAGTTCTGGCTGTCGAAGAAAAAATAATCGTCGCCGAGCATCTCAAGCGGAATTGCGCCACTGACACAGGGGCTGAGAAGTTCCACAAAGAGTGTATTCTCTGACACGCCGGAGATGACTGCCTGGAAGTGTTCGCCCACCTTGTCTTTCATGTAGGCCACTTTCAGGCGGTCATTCATGTCTCGTTCGGCGTCAACGGCCACACGTTCCCGTTGAGAAAGAAACGTTGCCGCTTCTCCGGTCGGGGCGGGGGCAAACTTCTGCTTTCGGCTTTTTTTGCCGCCAGCCTCAAAGATCGCGGAAAGCATGCGATGGACAATGAGGTCAGGGTAGCGGCGGATAGGTGAGGTGAAGTGGGTGTAGGCAGGGGAGGCGAGCCCGAAGTGGCCACTCTCTTCAGTCGAGTATTGCGCCTGGGTGAGGCTGCGCAGGAGCAGGTTGTTGATGATGTATTCGTACTTCCCGCCCTTGAAGCGGTCGAGTACGATTGAGAACCATTGCGGCTCCTTGTTGAATTTCGGCAACTGTTCACCGAGCCGGCTTGAGAACTGCACAAAATCTTTAATTTTTGCCGCATCCGGTTTTTCATGGATACGAAAGAGCGGATGGGTGATTCGAGATGTGAGATGCTGGGCTACTGCTTCGTTGGCAATCAGCATGAATTCTTCAATCAGCCGGTGTGCCTCATTGCGTTGCGCCGGTTCAATGGAGGCGACTCCGCCTTTCTCGTCGAGAAGATAAACCGGTTCACGCAGATTGAAATCTATTGCGCCGCGGGCAAAACGTTTCCCGCGTAGAATCTCAGCCAGTTCCCGGGCCTGCCGGAGCATGGGCAGGAAGGGGGCATCGTCCTCCGGTGCAGCCCCTTCAAGGAGCTGCCATACCCGGTCGTAGGTGTAGCGGCGTTTACTGAGGATGACAGAACGGTAGAATTTTGCATTGACCATCTTGCCGTCAGCGTCAAATTCCATCTCGGCGGTCATGGTGAGACGGTCTTCAAGGGGGACAAGGGAGCAGAGATTATTAGAGAGTTCCTCGGGGAGCATGGGGATGACCCGGCCGGGAAAATAGACGGAGGTCCCGCGTTCGTAGGCTTCGTTATCCAGCGCGTTGCCGGGAGTGACATAGTGGCTTACATCGGCGATGGAGACGAAAAGGCGGGTTCCCTTTTCGCTTTTTTCCACGCAGATGGCATCATCAAAGTCTTTTGCTGTGGCACCGTCAATGGTAACGTGCATGGTGTGACGCAAATCAACACGCCCCTCAAACTCCGCTTCACTGATCGTTCGGCTTTTAGCCCGGGCGATGGCTGCATCAGAAAATTTGTGGGGCAGTTCGAATTTTTCAATGGCCAGTTGCATTTGTGTATCGATGAGGGCGGGAGAGCCGAGAATGGCCAGAATTTTCCCCGGGCGGTTTTTGCCGTCTCCCGCGCGATCAAAAGATACCCGGACAACATCTCCGGGTTTTGCTTCACCGAGTTCTGTCTCCGCCAGTCGAATTTTGAAAGGGATACGGGAATTATCTGGGATGACGAGGAAAAATCCTCCCTTCTCGCGGAGAATGCCGCAGAGAATGTTCGGGGCTTCTTCTATTACGCGGATGACAGTAAATTCGGGACGGCGTCTCTGGCCCTGCGGGATCGGCCGGATCAGCAGCCGGTCACCGTGGATGGCACCGCGAATCTCCTGTTTGGGAATGTAGGGGTCGTTCCGGTCGGCTTTGCGGCTGCCGACTCCCTCAACGGTAACGAAGCCGAATCCTTTGATGTTTTGTGTTAATCTACCACGAAAGAGTGGTGCCCGCGGATTCAGTGTGTATTCTTCGCCGCTGCGCTGTACAAATCCCTGACTGACAAGGTCGTTAATGCTTTTCTGGACATCTTTTGGTCCGGTCCATTCGGTCATCTCAGCGCAGATTTTCTCTTCACTCAGGGAGCCGGCTTCGTCAAGCAGTGCAATTACCACATTTTCAGTGCGAAATCGGCTCATATTAAAGGGAGTTGCAGGAGCCCTGCGTTCGCTGTTGTTCTTTTTTCCTGCTGATTTGGAACTCTTTTTTTTTCTGGACATTTTCTCGACGATTTTGTTTTCTCAAAAATTGAGACGCAATTCGTAATTAATTCGCAGCACGTCATTTTGGTGAACTTATGCAGCATATTCCTTTCAATCTTGAACTGTATCGCACGCAAATGCAAGGACTGATTGGCCACGTCGAGGGGGCTTCGGTGTTCTGGTCAGCGCTTGATTTTGCGACCACCGCCCACCAGGATCAGTGGCGCAAGTCCGGCGATGCCTATATCCTGCACCCTTGTTCCGTGGCACGGATTCTCATTAAAGAAATGGATGTCGAGCACCCGGAGATCCTTGCGGCCGCACTTCTTCATGATACGGTAGAGGATGTCGATGAGGTGACACCAGAGGTTGTCGGTGAGAAGTTTGGCTCCTATGTGCGGGCGATTGTGGAGGGGTGCACCAAGGTGACTCATATCTCCGGGGATCGCCAGACCCAGAGTCGCCGGACTCACCGCAAAATTTTCTCCGGTGCAGCGCTGCGTCCCGAAGTCATGCTGGTTAAACTTGCGGACCGACTGCACAACCTGCGAACTCTGCAGGCGATGCCGAAGGCGAAACGGCAACGTATCGCTGAGGAGACGCTGGCGATCTATGCGCCTCTTGCCGGAGCCCTCGGTCTCTTTAATATGAAGCGGGAGATGTATGATCTTGCCCTGCTCTATAAATATCCGCGTCAGGGTGGGAGACTTAATCACCTTATCGCCCGGCTGATAAAATCAGCCCTCGGCAAAAAAGTGGTGAAGACTCTTCAGGAGGCCACGGCGGCGGCGGGGGAAAACTGTGAGGTTGATATTCGAACCAAGCGCCTCTGGGCCTACTACGATGTGCACAACAAAGTTCTGCTGCAGAAGATTGACACTCCGCAGGAAGTGGTTTTGCTGGGGGATACGCTCCAGGAATGCTACAGCCTGCTGGGGGTGCTCAATCAAACCTTTCCTCCCATTCCCCGTACCATTCGCGACTTTATTGCCAACCCGAAGCAGACCGGCTATCAGGGCCTGCACGCCCGGGCGATCATTGAAGGACAGAAGTTCTTTTTTAAGATCCGCACCCGGGAGATGCAGCGCAAGGCACAGCGCGGTCTGTTCAAAAATTGGAGTTCAAAGAGGGAAAAGCAGGGACGGTTTATCCGAGAAATCCAGGAGATGTTCGATATCCTCGGCAGCGAAGAGGCGGTCTCTTATCGTGATGTTATCGCTGCCAGCGGTGTCAAGGAAATCTATACCTATACACCCGTCGGTGATCTCATTTATCTGCCGAGCGGTGCCACTGTGCTTGACTTTGCCTTCCGCGTCCACACCGAGATTGGACTCACCTGTATCGGTGCCATGATTCGTAATCGCAAGTTTGGCTCGACGCATCTGCTGAAGGATGGCGATATGGTTCGAATTCTCTGCGCCGAGATGCCGGTGCGCTTTGACCAGAGCATGCTGATGCGCTGCAAGACACCCCGGGCTCGTGCGGAGCTGGTCCGGAGCTTCAACCTGCGTCGCGGGAAGGTGACCACTGCAGTGGGAAGGAGCCTCTTTGCTCAGGAGCTGAGACGATACGGTCTTACCACAGATATTATTGAAGGGGCAGGCGGGGAAAGGTTGCTGAGACACTTCTCGTCAGAGAATTTCGACCTTTTCTACCGGGGAATCGGGGAAGGAAAATATCGTCTCCGCCACATAATGGAGGGGGTGATTACTCTGCTGAACAACGGAATTTCAAAACGGATTGAAGGAAGTCCGAAACTCAATCAAATTGAGTTGAAGACCCTTGATCCGGTTACGGTGAAACTCTCTTCCTGCTGCAAACCTGATCCGACATGTGATGATAACGTTGGACTGCTTACTCCTGGCGGAATTTCTATTCATCGGCCGCTGTGTCCAAAGTATAAAAAGTTGAATCCGCAGCGAGAGGATGTTGTTGGGGTTCGCTGGGATCAACATGCAACTCATGTGCGTAAACAGCAGATGTATTATGTGCTGAAAGCAGGGAGAAAAGAATTAATGGAGACAGTGGCATCCGCTCCTGCGGAGATGAAAATACTCCACCTTGAAGTGCTTACCACTGCCTTTGAAAAGCCTGCCTGGGAGCTGGTTTTTCAGGTCCCTGACCTGTCTGTACTGCAGAAGGTTAATGCCCACTTTGCCCATACATCTATTCCGATCGAGTTTGACCTGGAGGTGTAGGTTCCTGCACTGGAAAAACGTTTATTGGAACATCGAATAACCGCTCTTTCGCCTCTCTTTTTCGTTATAGTCAAAAAATTATCCTCACAGGCAGGCGCCAGACTCCGATATCAATAACACCGGTGATGAACGGTACGCCGGGATACGTCCTTTCACGAAATTCTTTTCAAAAGAGCACAGAAATAATTTCTAAAATACTACTCTTTATGCGGTAAAGGCCCTTTTGTTCCTCGAAAATGAACGGAACTCAAGGGGCCCTTATGGACTAAGTTCCTCTTTTTCTGTTTCATCAAAGAGCTGTTTCTTTCCCTTTCCTGTCTCATAGTGAGCGAGAACCCGCGCCAGCATTTCGGGAATATCGTTGGGTTGTCGTGAGCTGCGCTGCAGCTGGGTCAGAACTTTGCTCAGTGAAAGCTGCTCTCCGAGAAAAATATGGCGTAAAATAAGTGAGGTAAGCCTTGTTATGGTGGTCAGGTTGGAGAGCTTGGCTTGCAACTGCTGTTCGCTTTCAAAGGCCGAAGAAGCGAACAACTCCACTGGCCGTCCTTCAATTTCACTCACTGAAACATACCAGGTGTTGCGGTCGCGATCCATGGTGCGGAAGCGAATTCCGTCGAGCACGTCAGGCATCTCTTTCTGTTCTGCCGCCGGTGGTGCGATTCCCGCAGTCCGGGCGAGAAGCTGCAGCAGCTCCGGTTTTTCGGCGATACGATGGGCGAGGGCGATGCAGTCCGGGCATATTGCGCCGGTGGCGGTCTCTGTCAGTTCGGCAGTCGCACCGCAGAGAGCACATTGTTCCTCTGTGGTTGTTTCGGCGGAGGTTGTCTTCTCGATGGCTTTATCACTCATGGCAAACTCCATTGTTGTGGTTCAATCTTGTTAATTCCGCGTTCCAGAGCCCCGAGGAAAAGGGCGCCTGCAATTTCTTTTGCTCCGAAACGCTGGAGGTGTTTTGTCGTCATCTGGCAGTCTATCAGTTTACAGCCGCGGGCTGCAAGAAATTCCACCAGTCCGGCAAGGGCATACTGTGATCCCTTTGAGACTTTAGAGAACATCGATTCTCCAAAAAAAACCTGGTCAAGCGAGAGCCCGTAGAGTCCGCCGACAAGCTCGCCGTTGATCCAGCTCTCCGCCGAGTGGGCGTAGCCGAGGCGATGCATTTCGGTATAAGCCTCAATCATCTCCGGCAGGATCCACGTCTCTTCTCCTGCCTCGGTACGAATTCCAGCACAATTTTGGATAACCTGTTCAAAGGCGGTGTCAAAGCGGACCTCGACCCCCGAGTTGCGACGGTAGCGGGCAAGACGTGAGGGGATGTGAAAGTCTGCCGGTTCAATAACAAGGCGCGGGTCGGTGAACCACCACAGCAGCGGTTCACCTTCACTGTACCAGGGGAAAATGCCCTGCCGATAGGCCGCGAGCAGCCGCTCCGGACGAAGGTCTCCTCCTACGGCGAGCAGACCTTCTGGCTCAGCAAGTTCGGGTGGAGGAAATATAATTTCTTCAGTGAGACGGAAAATTGGCATATTGCGCCTCTGTTCTTCTGGAAAACGTGTTGGATTTTTACGGCTGAGGTCTGCCGGGATCTCCCCCGGTCTGGGCGGTGATTGTACGGTAAACAAGAAAAAATATCAGCGGAATTGTGTTTCGTTTCATCTTCCTGCCGGAATATGGTACATTATGCTGTTCTCTTTTTGTGAGGAAGATTTGCGAGAACAGGATTGTTTCCATAATTTTTTTTGGTAGTTTTTTCCACTGACCTGTTTGTTCTCATCTCTTATGGACTTTCTTGAACATTGATCTTTCTTCACATTTCTTTGTTGCAGTAGAAAATTTATCGTCGTAATATCGTATAGATATCTACGATGATTTTACCTGAGCCTCGAATTTGATCGGACTCTCTAATCATTTAAGAAATCCTTATTCTTCTGCTGAAGCGTTCTCTGTTCAGCAGACTTTCTGTATAATTGATTTCTCACAGGAGCAGGTCTCAATGGGTGCACCGTTTCAGGAAGAGGTCGATACTTCCAACTACTTTCCGGGAGCAGAGTTTGAAAAGATTCTCTCAGGGGTAGACGGAGCTATTACCGGCGATGCCTCGCTGATGATTCTTACCGGGCCTGAGGGGACGGGAAAGACCATGCTCTGCCAAATCCTCTGTGAGCAGGATGATTTTGACAGTGTTTATTTCCCCCATACCGTTGAAGCCTTTGGAGAGGTGGTGGCAACCATTGCCGTTAATCTCGGGATTCTTGACGAACTTGAGGCTGCAGGCGGAAATCCTGATGATACTATTGGCAGAATTGCCGAGGCTCTGAAGAAAAGTGACAGACCGGCGCTGGTGGTCTTTGACGAGGCTGAGAATATCTATCTCGCCACTCTTGAGCGCATTCGCAAAATGATTGACCTCTTTCGTCATGAAGGGTGCAGAGTTCATATCCTTTTTGCTGGTCGACCAGTTTTTATTGAAAACTATGAGCAACTCAATATCGTCGATTTTGAAGAGATTCCGGAGTCCTTTTACACATTGAACCCGCTCTCAGAAGATGAGGCTACGGCTTATGTGTTTAGTACGGTAGAGAAAAAAATCGATCCACAGGATGCCACCCGCAATGCTTTCTCGTTTGAAAAAGTGGAGCAGATTTGTTCTGCTGCCCGCGGCAGCCTGCGTGCTGTGAACAGACTCTCCAGGGCAGCGATGAAAAACCCTGGTGATGACAGCTCCTTCATGACCCTGCTTGATGCGGTGGAAGAAGAGAACGCAAAGGGCGAGCCTGAAGAACCGAGTTTCACTGAGATGCTGCGCAGAATGACCAGTGGCGCAGCGGGCTGGGGAAAAGAACACAGGTGGCCGATATTTATCGGTGCCCTCTCTCTTGGATTCTGCCTCCTTGCCTGGATGTTTTTCTCCGGGAACAATGAACCGGGGACTGTGTCTGAAGAGATAAAAAACGAATCCGGTAAGAGCAGTGTGCTGAGTGGAATTGCGGCAGAGGAAGAATTTAAAAAGGCTGAGGAGGCCGCCCTGGAGGCTGCGATGCCCGAAGAGGAGCCCCTGGAGAGCAGTGAAGTGAAGGCGATTACCGCTCCGAAGGTGAAGGTCGTCCACAAAACTGAGGCAGGTGGAAAGGTTGCCGCAGGGACAGCGACGGCAGACGATGGCGGCGGAGAAGGTGAGATTGAGAACCTTGATGATACCGGTCGCGTTCTGAGCGGTGTGATCAGCCCCGCAAAAATCGTGAAAATCTCGCCTCTTCATCAGAAAAAAAAATACAATGTCCCCCAGCCCGATGAAATTCTTGCCGCAGTGGTGGAAAAAGCGAAGGCTGTACCAGTCCTGTCTCCACCACCGACAAAAGAGCAGGTGGCAATATTGCGTCCAACCGGGCATGAAAAACGCCGCTCAGCCAATCTCGGAACAGGGACGCCTGGTGGGCTCTCCCCCGTGTTGCCGGAGGATGTCTCGACTTCCCCTGGTGGAATTCGAGTAGAGAGGTTGTTACAGAATCGTCTCGTTGCCGGCATGGGCTGGAAGAGTGGTGCCAAAGACCGCATGTACACCGTACAGCTGATGGTCCTGAATTCACAGGAAGCGGTGAATAATCTCAAGCGCATGCTGGCGGAGGATCAGTATCGCTATTTCGCCAGCAATCTCTATCTTTTCAGCAGGGGCGTTAATCCAGAGCAGTTGATGGTCTTTTATGGGGAGTATCGTACGATGAAAGAGGCTGCCCGGGCGTTGAAGGGGCTGCCTTCATTTCTGCAGAGTTATCACCCCTACGCTCTCTCAATAAAAAATGCGATGATTAAGGTAAACCGCTGAAAAAATGCGGCTGAAGCTCTGCATGGTGATTCTGTTCCACTGAATACAAAAAGGCTGGCCCATATAATTTATATGAGCCAGCCTTTTTATATTTGGGGAGATGTTGCATCCTGTGTCTTAAAACTTGAATGTGATTCCTCCGGAGAGGACAGGAATCCAGCCATATTTCTCCAGTTCATCCTGAACACTCAACTTGTCCGCAGGGGTGTTGCTTAACTGCAGACAGCGCTCAAGGTCAGAACCGCTACAGTCGTTTCCCTGATACATTATTCCCAAATCAAGGTTGATAAACCAGTTTCCTTTTTCATCTGGAGAAAGACCCCATCCAAAACCGACATAGGGCTTTTGTGAAGAATCCGCCAGATCCTGCGAAAGAATATCTATCCGATTTACCGCATAATCGGAGAGTCGGTTTTCGATGGCAATATTCTTTGGCGATGAAGTGGCATCCTGTCCCTTCTGCAGGAGCCCTGCACTGAGCCGAAAGCAACCGGAGAAAGGATAAATATCTGTGACGGAACTTTTTGTATTACCAAAATTTTTTCCGTAAGAAAAACTGGTGAGACCTGGACGGACAGAAATATATTGGCTGGGGGCTGGCGAGTCCACAGACAAAACGGGAATAGAGCCCGGCAACGTTTTCGCAGCGGCCGCCTGGGCTGGAAGCATAAACAGAGCGCAGACAACGGCAAATTGTTTAAATTTATTCATTAATCTCCTCTTTTCTCCACAAGACAGGGGACTTACCCATCTTGATTAATCACTCTTCTCTCATTGCAAATTACCTTAATTGGTGCAAATTTACAAGAAAAGAACTGGTGAAGAGGGAGGCCCGCCGATCGCATAAACCTGCAACGAGACCGGAGGGGGGCTTCTGTCGAGTTAGAAGCTGTAGGTAACTCCAAGGGAGAGAACGGGGTAAAATCTGTAGTCCTCAAGATCGCTTTTCAACTCTTTCTCTTCAGCGTTGAGGTTTGCCTGAAACTGAGCACAGACAGACGTCGGGATACCAGCGCTGCAGCGCCCGGTGAGTTGCGGGTCAGGTTCACCCTGGTAGAGGATTCCAAGATCAAAGTTGAAGGACCATGGGCTGTCGGCGGCGGGGTCGGCACCCCAGCCGATGCCGAAGTAGGGGGCGAAATCGTCGAATTCAATCTCCCCGCTGATGGAGTCGATCGCCTCCGCCGGGTAGTTCACGTCATTAATTTCGTAGGTCCCGGAAGAGGGTTTTGCTGTAATGTCAATTTGGTTACCGTTATACATGACACCGCCAGTGAGGCGGAAACCGCTGGCAAAGGGGTGGATGTCGGCGAGCAGTGAAAATGTTTTCAGTTTGAGATCACCTTCGTATTCGACATCGCTTTCATCAAAATCATAATTCCAGTTCAGAAAATTTAATCCGGCACGCAGGCTAAAATGGTCTGTTATTGGCTGCACATACTCTGCACCAATACCGAGAGTTCCCATTTTGGCAGACAGCCCGCCGATTTGCTCCATTGCAAGGGCAGGTGTGGCGGTAAGGGTGATGCCGGCAACGGCTCCCCATATCAGTCTCTTTGCTCTCATCCTCAATCTCCTTTTGAATTAATTTTTGCGCTGGTAAAGTGCTTTTGCGCCTCAGACGCTTCCGGGGAAGAGTGACAGATATGCTTTTTTTTTGCAAGGTTGAAAAGAAGAATATGTGTGTATTCCATAAGCAAAAAATTAATGCGGAGGAACGGCTGTTTGCAGGATAGCTTCTGCAATATTCTGATATTGTGCAATTGTTCTGGCTTTTTGAAGTTTTTTGAGCATCTTCTTTTCGGCGAAAGGGAATGAGTTGATAAGGGAGTTCCAGATCAGTTTCATCCGACCCGTTATGTGGGCGTCACCGGAAAATGCTGAGCTGTAACGGGTAAGAAGCTCCGTATGGAAGCAACGCAGCCGGTTGGAGAGATCTCGGCTCTCAATTCCTTTTATCTCCTCGGCAAGGAAGGGCCGGGCGATGGCTCCCCGGCCGATCATCCAGCGGGAGATCTGCGGGAATTTTTTCTGCAGTGCGTGCCAGTCTGAAAGTGAGGTGATGTCACCGTTGTAGATGAGGTTGTGGCTGCTCAGTTCAAGACAGCGGGTGAAGCTCTCTACGTCGGTTTCTCCCCGGTATATCTGGCTGCCAAGGCGGGTATGAATGGTAATCTCCTTTAGAGGAAAAGTGTTGAGCTGCGGCAGCAGGGCGAAACTCTCCTCCTGCTTGTGATATCCGAGGCGCATTTTGATCGAGAGCTGGCAGTCGAGCTTGTCCAGTTCTGGCAGAACTGCATCGAGGAGGGAGATAATTTTATCGGGACAGGGCAGCATGCCGGAGCCTTTTCCTTTTTTTGCGACCTGAGGAGCGGGACAGCCAAGATTCCAGTTGAGATGCTGGTAGCCGAGTTCAACCAGCCTGCGGGAGAGGATGAGAAATTGATCTGGTGTGTTCGTCAGCAGCTGGGGAATGAGGGGTAGACCCGGGTTATTGATCGGTAAGACATCCTTGAGAGTTTTATCTGCGAAGTCGGAGTTGTTCTGCGGGGTGATGAAGGGGGCGATGGCGCAGTCCCATCCCTGGAAGTGATGCTGGAGAGTGTCTCGAAAAATGTAGTCGGTAACACCCCGCAGCGGGGCAAGAAAAAGGGTTGGCGGCAGGCTCATGAGAAAATTCTTCCTTTGATTTTACGCTGGTTAAATTTCATTGGATTTGGTCTGTTGCAGAAAATATGGTAATATATAAAATTTTCCCATGAAAAAATGAAGATCACCCGAACGCAATATGACCAATAGACAGATACTCATCAACGCTCTCTGTGCGGTGGCTGAAGAACGTGGTCAACTTTATGCCGTGGGTGGTCTGGTGCGTGACGCCCTGCTCAATCACTCTGCGGCGGATTTTGATCTGGTGGTTCGTACAGGACCTCTGTCCTGGGCAAAGGCTCTGGCCGCCCGCCTTGACGGCGGAGTGCTGGTGCCACTGTCGGATACCCCCGGTGAGGAGGCTGCCCGGCTGGTGTGGAGGGGGGAGCAGGTTGATTTTGCCGCGTGGCGCAACGGGGTACAGAGTCTTAAAGAGGATCTGTGCCTGCGCGATTTTACGATCAACGCACTGGCACTTCCCTTTGCTGATTTTGCTGCGGGACGCTGTGATTCCCCCCTGGATCCCACCGGCGGGGTGCAGGATCTTCGTAACCGAATCATCCGCAGCCTTCCCGGAACTCTGGCTGACGATCCGCTGCGCATGGTGCGTGCCTATCGTTTCCATGCCAGACTGGGGTTCAGGCTGGACGCGGAAACAAGGTCAGAGGTGAAGACGCTCGCCCCGACCATTGGCCGGGTGGCCCCGGAGCGGATCAGCAGCGAGCTGCGTAAGATCTTTGATTCTCCACGCACTTCGGAAACCATCAAACTCATGGCAGATGATAATCTGTTGCGATACCTCTTGCCGGAGCTGTATCTTGCCGAGGGGGTGAGCCAGCCGCGGGAGTTCCACCATCTTAACGTCCTGGAACACTCTTTTCTTGCGCTGGAAATGGCAGAGAAGATTATCGCCAGCCCGGAAACGTATTTTCCTGCCCCCGAGATTCTGGTGCAGGTGAACGGGTATCTTGCTGAGGAGGGGAGTTCGCGTCGATTAAAATGGGCGGCGCTGCTCCACGATATTGGCAAACCGGGAACAAAAAACGAAAACGAAGAAAAGGGTCACACTACCTACTACGGTCATGATCAGCTCAGTCGCAAGCTGTTTGAGCAGTTTGCCGGGCGGAGTCGGTGGAGTGCTGCTGATCGCAGACGGGTTGGGGCGCTTATCGGCATGCACATGCAGCCCTTTCATCTGGTGGATGCCCGGCGAAAAGGGATGCTGAGTAAAAAAGGGGCTCTGCGCTTTTGCCGCAGGGCGGGGGATGATCTCTTCGGGCTTTTTCTCGTGGCTCTCTCGGATACGCTGGCGGGAAATCCAAAACATCATGA
>JBFHIO010000015.1:0-12721 GCA_041596435.1 Desulforhopalus sp.
AAGGGGCAATGTGGTTGCCGAATCAGGCAGCGGCAAGACCAGCAAGAAAGGGGTGTGGGCCGGCGGCGATATCGTCAGCGGCGCAGCCACTGTTATTCTTGCCATGGGGGCAGGCCGTGAGGCCGCCAACTCCATGCATCGCTATCTGACACAGGGCTGGTAAACAGCTCTCTCCGTAGATGCAGAAAAGGCCGTTTCCCTTTTGGGAAACGGCCTTTTTGCCTTTTATTTCGGAAGATTTCTCCTCAGTGCACGCCATACAGATACTTCAGACAGACAAGCAGCACCACCATATAGATAACAGTCATACCGGTACCAACGCGGACAAAATCCATGGTTCGGTATTTCCCGGGTCGCAGGATAAGGGCATTGACCTGGTTCGTAGGCAGGATGAAGGTGTTAGAAACGGCCACCGCCACCACCAGACCGGCGAGCCGCGGGTCCCCACCGGTACTCTCGCTGAGGTTGGCGGCAAGGGGCACCATCAGCACCATCGCCCCCACATTGGAAGCGACAAGGGAGAAGAAGGAGGCAAGCACAGCGATAATTGCCAGCAGCATCAGCGGGCCGGGTTGCCCGGCGAGATGCAGGGCGTTGTCAGCAATCCAGGCAGCTGTCCCCGTGGACTGAAAAGCAGCTCCGAGGGGCATCAGTCCGGCCAGCAGGAAGACGGTTCGCCAGTCCACGGCGGCGTAGGCGCGGTCGGCATGAATAACCTGCGTCACGATCATCCCAAGGGCCCCGGTCAACATGGCAATGGCAAGTTGCACGTGAAAGCCCAGCGCAAGAACCAGCGCAAGAAGAAGAAAAAAGAGCGCCCATTTCGCCTTTTCTGGATGGAACTCCTCCCCCACCATATCGCCGACCAGCAGAAGATCCATCTTCTCCTGCAGCAGCCGGAAGCGCTCCCAGCGCCCCTGCAGGAGAATGGCATCCCCCTGCTGCAACTTTGTAACGTTAATATCCTCCATGATAATGCGGTCCCCCCGGACAATAGCCAGCGGGTTGAGCTGAAACATGCTGCGGAAATGCATTTCAGCCATGGTGCGGCTGGTGAGCATGGAGTGATGGACAACAACTCCTTCCATCACCCCGCACTCTTCAGGACTGTTATCGGCGGCAAAGACCTCAAAGCCCGGCCTGATACGCCATCCCAGCTCACTGCACATCTGTAGAATATTCTCCTCCGACCCCATCACCCAGAGAACATCCCCAGGACTGATGACGGTGGAAGCCATTGGCGCAGGCACTTTTTTGAAGCCACTCTCATGGGCCACGCCCACCACAGTAATGTGATATTGTGGACGGATATGCAAATCCCCAAGGGTGGCGGCGGTAAAACCTGGCGGAACCGTCAACTCGTAGCCATGCCCGACCTCCTCTCCGTAGATCTCCAGCAGGCGGTGATCCATACCCCCCTCACTGTTTTTGTCCCAGCGCCGGGGCAACAGCCAGCGACCAAAGAGAATAAAATAGAGGATGGCGGAAACCAGCAGTGCTGAACCGATGGGAGCCACGTCGAGCAGTCCAAAGGGGGGAAAGGGGGTACTGCCGTGTCCCCCACTGTTCCACCAGTCTTCGAGCAGATCATTGAGCATAATCAGAGGACTGGAGCCCACAAGGGTCAGACAGCCGCCGATGATGGCGCAAAAGGCCATCGGCATCAACAGATAGCTGCCGGGGATATGCAGGCGGTGGGAAATGCGCAGGGTGGCGGGAAGAAAGAGTGCCGCGGCCCCGATATTGGGAATAAAACTGGAAACGGTGGCCACTGCAATGGAGACACCTGCAAGGATACGCCGCTCCCCGGTACCGACAATTTGAATAATCAAATTCGCTGCAATGTTCATAACTCCGCTGCGGTTAAGCCCCGCGCTGATAATCATTACCGCTACAATAGAGATCACCGCATTGCTGCTGAACCCCCTGAGAGCCTCTGAGGCAGGCAGTACACCGGTGAGCGCCAGGAGAACCATTACCAGCATGCCGACAAGATCCACCCGCAACAGTTCGGAGATGAAGAGAAAAATAGTCAGACCAAGTAATCCAAGCACGATATACATGTCCTGATTAAGATGTTGTATTTCCATGGTTAAATAAAAAAAACTGAATTGTGCGACAGAAAGTGTCCTGAAACGAAAAGAAGGAGAACTGCTCTTATGGGTACCTTGAATAATCTTGTATTTCGTTCATATTCAAGGCACAGGAGAAAATTTACCGCAGGCATATAGCTGATATCTCGACGTCTCGTTCCTCGCTTTGTCGGAGGATAAATTTTGACTGTAACGAAAAAAATGGGCGAAAGACTGGTTATTCAAGGTTCCCTTATGATAAAAGGATTATATAGAGTTGTTGTCTTGTTGACAAAGAAAAAGCTTTCTTCGTGAAATCCAGACCACTTACTCACATCCCGCCCCGGAAGACTGAACGTATGACATCGACCACAACAAAACACTCTCATTCGTGAAAGGAGTCTCCAGGCTGAATCTGCCGAACACCATCAACACAATTCCCGGCTCAGATAAAAAGGACATCACCCCCATGTGAATAACCCGCCTGAGTAAACCTGAGCTGAGCGGCGTCCTTGCCGCAAAGCAGATTGCAGAGCCGCGCGCAGTCACGGTAAGCAAGCTGCAGGTTGCTGCCACCACCGTCAACGGCGCGAAGAATTATGACTTCTGACTGCCCATGATCTCCGGCAGGACCTGCACCTGCCAGGCCTCCGGAAATAAAAACAGCACAGATTTGGCGAAAAAAAGAGGCTCTGCAAATATTTTGCAGAGCCTCTTTTTACACAATTTTGAGTTGTTAACTACAATTTAAATTTTTCTATCAGCACTTTCAAAGACCGTGAAAGATTGTGTAATTCTTCAGCCTTTTTGCGCACATCACCGGTATCTGCGGAGATGTTGTTCACGGCTAAATGAACTTCAGAAATATCTTCAGAAATTTGTTGAGACACACGAGAACTTTGTGCAACGTTTTCTGAGACCTCACCAATTCCCTCTCCAGCCTGAGTAATATTGGTTGTAAGATCTATCATTGTTGCACTTTGTTCATCAAGTGACACAGCGATATTTGAAACAATGGAGTCAATTTCAGTAATAATATCTGAAATTTTCTTTATTCCTGTGACCGTCACATTCGTCGACGCTTGAATACCTTCAATCCTTTGTCTTATCTCTCCGGTCGCTTCAGCCGTCTGCTTTGCAAGATCTTTTATCTCGTTTGCCACAACAGCAAAGCCTTTCCCGGCATCTCCAGCCCTTGCCGCTTCAATAGTGGCATTGAGAGCAAGGAGGTTTGTTTGGCCGGAGATGTCTGTTATCGTCTCAGTGACTTTTCCTATATCAACCGCAGCGCTTCCCAGGGCATCAACTTTACTTGAGATATCTGAAGCCTGTAAAACAGCTTCCCCGGTGATCCCTTTGGCATTCATCGTCGCCTGTTGAATTTCACCAACGGTAGAGCTGATTTCTTCTGTAGCTGTTGTCATAACATTAACATTAGCAGTAGCCTCTTCCGTAGCCGCAGCAACGGAAGCCATGTTAGAACTCATTTCTTCTGCGGCAGTGGCAACGCCCCGTGCTCTGTCAGCCGAATCCGTTGAGCCGCTGTCAATTTTTTCTGATAATTTTGTCAGTTGTTCAGATGAAATATTTAAATTCGTGCTGTTGACATTGATATCCTTTACCAGCGTGCGAACATTGGCAATAAAAGAATGCATATAGGCACTCAGTTCAGAAAATTCATCGGTCACTGATGTGCGAAAAACAGCCTTACATTCTGAACACGATTTATATTCTCCAGATGTAATTTTGGGACATTGCACATTCGTCGCAGCAGAACCCGCCTCCTCCCAGCAAAAGCCTTCTTTCCCAAACATTGAGCAATCTTCTTTACCGCATCCCATCATATCCGAACAATTCACTACAGGAATAGAGGTGACATCAACCTGCTGAGATAAATCTCCTCCACTTGCCCTCTCAAGAACCGTGGTAAATTCCTTTATCGGCCTGTCAATCAGTTTGGCAAATACATAATAGAAAAATCCCTGGATAAAGATAAGCGCAACAAGTCCCACAAGGATTGAATTGAGAGCCGTTTTCCTGGCACCAGAGAGAATCCCCTCAATATCTTTTGGAATTGCCAGGATCCCCACACTTTCTCCGGCATAATCCTTAAGGGAGGCATAGGCAGTCATAAACTGTCTGCCATCAATCGTATGACGTACCGTTTTTACTTCATCAGAGGACAGAACCTGCTGCAACAGGGGATAATCTTCTGCTGAAATTGGAAAATAATGGGTTCTGGCCTGATATTTAAATCCTTCTCCATCAGGCACAATAAGTGATAAATCAAACCCAAGCTGGGCCTTTATTTCCCTTAAGAGATTATCATTCAGAGGCGCGCCGAACTCAACAGAACCGACATGTTTTCCCCCTGAATATTTGATCGCAACCACTGCTCGGACGGAGAGCCCCGCATTTCCTGCTTCAAGACCCACAGCCGGTTCAAGAGTCTTATTCACCTGGACCACAGTTTTTCTAAAACCAGAGAGATCATCTCCAAATTTTTGTGGTTTTTGCAGGCGTAAAAAGGAGGTGGCCGGAGGCAGATGAAAATGAAACACGTTCAGGTCGATGCTCTTTTTCAGACTTACAAAAAGAGGTTCCATAAGACTCAGGAGATCTGCCCGCGATTGATACATCATATTGTCCTGTACTGCGGGCATCTCAGAGACCGATCGTGCAAGAAGAAGAAGCTGCTGCGCTTTACCATCCGTGACCAGATAACGAGCTTGAGTAAGGTTTTGACTAACCTCAGCCTTAACGTCATCTACTGCATTGTTTACCGTTTTTTTGTAGGAGAAAAAGACCGGAGCAGCAACCATGAATGTAATCAAAATCCCTACAATCAGGAGAAGTCTGGTTTTAACTTTTTTGGGAAGAACCTTCTTGAAGAATGATGACATTAATGCCTCTCTAATTATAAATAGCCAGGATAAAAGGATACTATTTAAAAAGCTTATCACACACATTTTTAAAGAGTCAATTTTTTTCTCAGTATAATCACGACCGGATTGCCCCCGAAAAAAGAATTTAAAACTGAAGGAGAACATGCCCATTGAAAATGGGTACAGGAGTTTTGACAGGACAAAGAGTATAAAATACAGTAAGTTAAGACATAAGAATAAAGTAAGTGATTTAGAAAAAAATTATGCCTGTAAAATATTTCTCGCCTTACTTCACTGGCTGCAGTTCAAACCAGATTATTTTCAGGACGCCTTCTATCACTTCTAAAATGAAATTGTCAGCCATACCTTTTCTCAAAAAAGGGGGCTCACCTTATTCGGGTGGAGATCCAGCCCCCGTCAATTATACCGAAGAGGACTGAGAAGAGAGGGGACTCAAGCTGCTTACCTTTCACACATCACTAATTACGCAATTTCAATCACTTAAAAATGATTTTCCCTCCAGCTCGCTGCACACCATCATGGGCAGAATCGAACGGGAAATACACGCACACAAAACCTCAAAGTTCTCCAGGATGTCCGAATCTCTTTGATTTTCCTCATATTTCAGAAATATTTCTGCTGAATTTACCCCCTCTTTACCCTTGACCAACTCCTTACTCACTGGTACAATTTTGGCCTTTGCCCGGCGGGGTTCTGCTGTTATCTCACCCTGCTGAAACAATGTTGCCGGAGGAAACCTCAATGTCATCAGAACTGCTGTTCTCCATTATCGCCATTTTTCTACTCGCTGCACTGGTTCCCATTGGGATGGTGGCCACCACCATTCTTGGTCCCCGTTCCCCAAAAGAGAAAATAAAGAATGAGGCCTATGAGAGTGGGATTAAGAACGTTCTCGGAGGCGTCGACCAGAAGTTCTCCGTCAAGTTCTACCTCATTGCGATTCTATTTTTAATCTTTGATATCGAGGCGGTATTCATGTACCCGTGGGCCGTCAACGTGCGTGAACTCGGCTGGTTTGGCTTTACGGAGATGGTTGTTTTCATCCTCCTGCTGCTCACCGGACTTATCTACATACTCAGGAAGGGGGTACTCAATTGGCGTTAGGAATCGAAGCAAGCCTCGGTGAATCTGTTCTCACCTCGAAGCTTGACGAAGTCATCAACTGGGGGCGTAAGTATTCACTCTGGCCGTACGTTTTCGGAACCGCCTGCTGTGCCATCGAATTCATGAGTACCGCAGCAGCACAGTTTGACATCTCTCGCTTTGGAGCGGAGGTTGTACGCTACTCGCCCCGTCAGGCAGATATGCTCATGGTCTGTGGAACCGTTACCTACAAGCAGGCTCCCATTCTGCACCGCATCTATCATCAGCTCTGTGAACCAAAGTGGGTTGTTTCTGTGGGTGCCTGTGCAACCTCGGGCGGCATTTACGATAATTATTGTACCGTGCAGGGCATTGACCAGATTATTCCGGTGGATGTTTATGTTTCCGGCTGTCCGCCACGCCCCGAGGGTATCCTCGACGCTCTGATGGACCTGCAAAAACAGATTGAGAGCAACTCCATTCTCATCGACCCGCAAGCGCGTCATAAAGATTTCAGGGGGATTCTTGATAAATGAATGATACAGCTCTGACACAATTACAGGAGGCGTTTCCCTCTGCAACCTGCACTCAGGTAATCGACACTGCCGTCCTTGATGTACAGCCAGGCGACCTGACAGCAACGCTGACCGGCCTCAAAGAGAACTTTGGTTGTGACCTGCTTCTTGACGTCACCGGCATCGATTATCTCACCTACCCAAAGCCGCCACAGAAAGAGCGCTTCCGTGTAGTATACACCCTGCGAAACTGGCGTAAAAACCTCGTTGTGCAGGTACGGGCGGGAGTCTCTAACCCGGAAATCGGCGTGCCCACCGCCAGCAGTATCTGGGAATCCGCCAACTGGGGAGAACGTGAATGCTGGGATCAATACGGCATTAATTTCTCCGGCCACCCCGACCTGCGCCGAATTCTCAATCATGTTCAATTTGAGGGTCACCCGCTGCGCAAAGATTATCCGGTGGATAAAAGGCAGGTCCTCCTCGAATCTGACAGTCTTGAAGCTCCTCTCAAGGCTCGGCTGGCGTCGAAAAATACCAGGGACGAAGCAATGACGAAACTCGGCACCGATGCGATGTTTCTCAATATCGGCCCCGCCCACCCCGCCACCCATGGTGCCATCCGTTTCGCCGTCGCATTGGACGGGGAGTCAATTCTCGCCAACGTTGTTGAGATTGGCTACCTCCACCGCGGCTTCGAAAAGCTGGCAGAGACCCATTCGTACAACCAGGTCATTCCCATCACAGACCGCCTGAACTACTGCTCTTCAATGATGAACAACATTGCCTACGTCAAGGCAATCGAGAGTTTTGCCGGTGTTGAAATCACCGAGCGGGCACAGTTCATGCGCGTGATAATGGGAGAATTTTACCGCATTCTTGACCACCTCGTCTGCCTCGCAGCTGCAGGGGTTGATGTCGGAGGTCTCACCAACTATTGGTATCTCTACGATGAGAAAGAGGCCGCCTACGACTTCATCAGCAAACTCTGCGGCGGTCGCCTGATGTCCACGGCCACCCGTATCGGCGGCATGTACCACGATTTTCACGAAGGCTGGGAAAAGGAGATGGAGTTTCACCTTGCCGCTATTGAAAAGGGTGCCGGTGATTCTCAGGGACTGATGGAGAAAAACCGCATCCTTCAGGATCGTATGCAGAATGTCTGTACATTCAGCCCGGAACAGGCAATCAGCTTCGGCATTACCGGCCCCAACCTGCGCTCCTGCGGCGTCCCCTTCGACCTGCGCAAGGATGCCCCTTATTATAATTATGATGCCTTCGACTTTGACATCCCCATTGGCAGCAACGGCGATGTCTACGACCGCTTCATGATCCGCTATGAAGAGATCAAACAGTCCATCCGCATCATCCGTCAGGCGATGAAGATGATCCCCGGAGGACCAGTCAACGTCAACGACTCCCAGGTGCATCTGCCGAAAAAAGCAGCGGTGTACACAAAAATCGAAGGACTGGCCAACCACTTCAAGATGGTCTTTGAGGGTGTACGCATCCCGAAAGGAGAGTGGTATGACAGTTACGAGGCCGCCAACGGTGAGCTCGGTTTTCACTTTGTTTCAGACGGCTCCGGCACTCCCTACAAATGCAAGGTTCGGCCACCCTGCTTCTACACGCTGGGGGCTTTTCCGGCCATGGTTGAAGGGAACATGATTGCCGACGCAATCGTAAATTTGAGCTGTCTCAATATTATCGGCGGGGAGTTGGACAGATGAGTGATCGTTCTAAACTTATTGCAACCGGAAAGCCATTCAAGTTCGACAAGAAGCATGACGCCGAGTTTGAACGACTTGTCAAACGCTACCCCTCACGGGAATCCATGATTCTTCCTGCACTCTGGCTGGCACAGGAGCAGGAAGGCTGGGTGTGTGAAGAAGCCATCGGCTACATTGCTGACCGCATTGGCACCTTTGCCAGCAAGGTGTATGAGGTCGCGACCTTTTACACCATGATGAATCTTCATCCAGTCGGCAAATATCATATTTGTGTCTGCCGTACACTCTCCTGCTGGCTGCGGGGAAAACAGGATATCGTTGACTACTTCCGCGATGAACTCGACCTCACTCCGGGCAAGACCACCGGAGACAAAAAATTCAGCCTTGAAGAAGTGGAGTGCCTGGGGCACTGCGGTTCGGCCCCCGTGTTGCAGATCAACGGCGAATTTTACGAGAATATGGATGTAGACAAGGTGAAAAAACTTCTGGCAACCTTCAAATAACCAGCTCCCCGGGAGCGGAACCGCCGGGAGGTCCGGTGCACCACCCCCGTTGACCAAGGAAAATAACGATGCAAGAAGCTAAAATACTCAGCGCAAAATTTGCAATCAAAGACTCGAATAAGCTGACGGTTGCAAAGAAACACGGCGCTTACAAGGCCCTCGATAAACTCTTTTCGTCCAAGCAGGGAGAGGTTATTGAGACGGTGAAAAACAGCGGTCTTCGAGGCCGTGGCGGCGCAGGCTTCCCCACCGGCATGAAGTGGAGTTTTCTTCCCAAAGGGCTGGACAAGCCGGTTTATCTTGCGGTCAACGCCGATGAGTCGGAACCAGGAACGTTCAAAGACCGTTACATCATTGCCCGGGATCCGCATCTGCTCATCGAAGGCATCATCATCGCCTGCTATGCCATCAACTCCCACGATGCCTATATCTATATTCGCGGGGAATACACCACCCAGATGGAAATTCTGCAGAAGGCCATTGACGAAGCCTACAAAGCCGGACTCCTTGGCAAGAAGGTTGGAAAGCAGGATTATCGGGTTGACATCACCATCCACCGCGGTGCCGGTGCCTATATCTGCGGCGAAGAAACAGCCCTGCTCGAATCCATTGAAGGCAAGAAAGGCCAGCCCCGCTCCAAACCGCCGTTCCCGGCCGTGGAAGGGCTCTACGCCTGCCCGACTATCATCAACAATGTACAATCCATCGCCTCCCTGCCATGGATTATACAGAACGGCGCCATGGCCTATAAAAGATACGGCATCGAAAGCGCTACGGGTACTCATCTCTTTGGAATCTCGGGACATGTTGAAAAGCCGGGCGTATATGAACTGCCCTTTGGCCTGCCCCTGCTCGATGTAATTAACGAGATGGCCGGTGGCGTCTGGAAGGGGCGCAAATTGAAAGGGGTTATCCCCGGCGGCAGCTCCTGTCCTGTGCTCACCCCGGAAGAAGCAGCTACGGCAACCCTGGACTATGCATCAATGGCTGAGCATAAATCCATGTTCGGCTCCGGCGGTATCGTAGTACTTGATGAGACTGTCTCCATGCCGGAACTGGCCCTTAATCTGACGCAGTTTTACCACCATGAGAGCTGCGGTCAGTGTACTCCCTGTCGCGAAGGACTCGGCTGGATGGAAAAGATCTTCAAAAAGATCGTGGCCGGAGAAGCGGCGATGAAGGATCTTAACCTTGTCCGTGAACTGTGTGACAATATTGAAGGCAAAACGGTCTGTGTACTTGCCGCTGCCTGTACCATGCCGGTCCGGGCACTGCTCGATAAATACAGAGACGAGTTCGAGGCCCTGCTGAAGCCTGAGCCGGCCGACGCAATCACCGAAGCATCAGCGGAACAGGAGTGAGAGAAGAACCATGACTGAGATGATAAAATTGTTTGTCAATGGGGAAGAGGTGGAGGTTGAATCGGGGAAGAACCTGATCGACGCCCTCGAAAAGGTAGGTATTGAGATTCCTCACTTCTGCTACCACCCCGCGCTCGGCGCCGACGGCAACTGCCGCATGTGCCTCGTGGGGATTGAAGATGGACGCCCCCCAATAGTTCCCGCCTGTAAAACCCCGGCAAAAGAAGGGATGAAGGTGTTACTCGACGCCGACCACATCAAGAAGATTCAGCACGATGTGATGGAGCTTGAATTTATCAACCATCCCACCGACTGCCCCATCTGTGATCAGGCCGGAGAGTGCAAACTGCAGGATTATTATATGAAGTATGAGGGCACCGAAAGTCGCATGTGGGTTCCTCAGGTCAAAAAACGCAAGGTGCAGGATTTTGGAGGTGGAGTCATCCACGACCAGGAACGTTGCGTTGCCTGCGGGCGTTGCGTCCGTTTTCTCCGCCAGATCACTAAAACCGGAGAACTCGGCCTCGTTAAACGTGGCGATGACTGCCGGGTGGAATTTTTCCCCGGTCGCCCCATCAACAATCGCTACGGACTCAACGTGGTTGACCTCTGCCCGGTCGGTGCTCTGACCAGCGCAGACTTCCGATTTAAACAGCGCGCCTGGTTCCTCAAGCGGGCTGAGAGCATCTGCCATGGCTGCAGTAAAGGCTGCAACATTATGGTCGATCACAACAAAGAAAAGTATGAAGACGATCTTATTTATCGCATCCGTCCTCGCCATAACGAACAGGTTAATGGCTGGTTCATGTGCGACGCAGGCCGCATGACCTACAAGCCGGAAAACGACAACCGCCTCGAAGAATGCACCCTCGCCGGGAGCATCCGGCCGCTGGCAGATATTCTCGCCGATGCGAAAAGTCGTCTCGAGAGGGCCAGCAAGGTACTCTTCCTTGTCTCCCCCTCCGCCAGTCTTGAACAGCTTGTCGCAGTACAGGCTCTCGCTGAAAAAACAGGCGCGGTAGTTTCTGCCTTCTCTGACGGATACATCGTCAAAGATGACGGTGATGATTTCCTCATCAAGGATGACAAGGCTGCCAACCGCACCGGAGTTGAGCTTCTCAGTATCGCCAAAAGCCGTACCCATTTTGATAACACGGCAAAAGAGGCTGATGTCTTCATCAATTTCAACAACGACCTCTCCCGCTCCCTGAGTGAAGAGCAGATCGGGAAGCTGTTCAGGGAGACCTGGGTACTCAATGCGGCAACCCATCCCGGACAACTCGGCGCAGCCATGGAAGGGAAAGCAGGCTCCAGTGTAGCCCTCCGCTCATGGTCGGAATACCACGGTGTTGTTGTTAACTGCGACGGCATCGCTCAGAAATTTGTCGGCGGAGTCATGAAAAACGTTGAACGACCGGATATCGTCGAAGTAGCCGCCGGCCTGGGAAGCCCCGCCACAAACGAGGCTGCTGCATGGGCGCTTGTTCAGAAAAAAATACCCGCACTGGCCGAGTTCGGCAGCTTCCTCGAACTGCCCGACGAGGGAGTAAAACTAACTGACAATGAGGCAGGCAAATGACAAATCTTGACATTGTAATGGTAATTGTCCGGGTCTCCATCAGTGCCTTTGTACCGCTCTGTTTTCTGGCGGTCTGTGTCACCATGGAACGCCGGGTCGCCGGTTTTGTCCAGGACCGTTCAGGCCCGAACCGTGCAGGTATTTATGGCTTCCGCGCCGGTGGACTGGTGCAAAACCTCGCCGACGGCATCAAGCTGGCCTTCAAAGAGGACATCATTTCCAGGCACGTTGAGCACAAGTTTCTCTACGTACTCGCGCCAATTATATCCATGACAGCGGCCATTATCAGCTTTGCCCTTGTTCCCTTCGCTGATACCCTTGTCCTCGATGGCAAAGGTTACGTCATGCAGGGAATTCCATGGGATACCGGCATTCTCTGGTTCCTCGCCGTGACGGGTTTCTCGGTCTACGGAATCATCCTCGCCGGGTGGTCCTCCACCAATAAATACTCCCTGCTTGGTGCGCTCCGCTCAGCGTCCCAGGTAATCAGTTATGAGATCCCCATGGGCCTGGCTGTCATCAGCCTGCTGATCGTCTACGGTTCCATCAACCTTTCAGACATCGCCCGCTTCCAGGGACAGAACTGGCTCGGGTTTATTCCAATGTGGGGAATTCTTCTCCAGCCGCTGGCAGCCGTCATTTTCATTGTTGCCTCCTTTGCTGAGTGTAACCGGACACCATTTGACCTCGCCGAGGGCGAGTCAGAGCTGGTTGCCGGTTTCCACCTTGAATATTCCGCCATGAAATTTGCAGTATTCTTCATGGGTGAGTATGTGGCGATGTTCGCATCCTCCGCGGTGATTGTCACCCTCTTCTTCGGCGGTTACAACATCCCCTTCTTCGACACGGACTTCCTGATTCGCAACATCAAACCAGTCGCCTTTGTCATGCTGGCCATTTTGCCGGTTTTCATGTTCTATTTTGCGAAGTGGATCCGCAGAAACAATCGCAGTCAGTATCCACGGGAGAACG
>JBFHIO010000016.1:0-12466 GCA_041596435.1 Desulforhopalus sp.
ATGTTGTTGATCGGGCGCAGATCAACACTGAGCAACAGTCTGCGCAGCCACCACGGCGAGGGACCAATCTTTACATTCTCAATCAGTCGAGCTGTATACCGCGGGCAAAGCTCAGGTTCTTTGATGACAACATCAAACTGTTTCGTCTCGCGGGTAATGGCAGCATCGCTGATCGGCAGAACAACCTTTTTGCCAATAACACTGCCTACTTCGCGCGCAACACCAATTACGGCAGTACAGTCCGGGCGGTTTGGAGTCAGGTCAACCTCAATGCAGGTGTCATTCATCTCCATGACATCAACAAATCTTTCTCCATCTACGGTCTCTTCCGGCAATTCCATAATGCCATCGTGATTGTTAGAGAGGCCGAGTTCGCGTTCGGAGCAGAGCATGCCTGCAGAGGCAACTCCCCGGATTTTGGATTTCCCAATTTTGAAATTACCGGGCAGAACCGCACCAGGCAGAGCTGCGACGACCTTCATTCCGGCATGAACGTTGGGGGCACCACAGACAATCTGGTACGTATCTTCACCGATTTTTACTGAGCAGACATGCAATTTGTCGGCGTCAGGGTGCTTGTCGCAGGTGACAACTGTTCCGGTCTTCAAAACAGCGAGGTCTTCGAAGAGAGGCGTTACAGAATCAACTTCCAATCCAAGCATGGTGAGATGGTCAGCAAGTTCGCTGTCAGGCATCTCACCGAAATCCACATATTGTTTGAGCCAGTTGCGCGTAAACTTCATGATGGTGTCGTCTTAAATGAATTGTGAAAGGAAACGCTGGTCGTTTTCGTAGTAGAGGCGTATGTCATCAATGCCATATTTGAGCATGGCGATACGCTCAATTCCAAGGCCGAAGGCGAAACCACTGTATTCTTTGGGATCGTATCCGACCTTGGCAAAGACTGCAGGGTCAACCATACCCGCTCCGAGAATCTCCAGCCAGCCGGTCTTTTTACAGACGCGACAACCGGTTCCCCCGCACATGACGCAGGCAATATCAACTTCAGCGCTGGGTTCGGTAAAGGGAAAAAAGGAAGGACGGAAGCGCAGCGCCAGGTCTTTTTCAAACATCTTCTGGATGAAGATAGTCAGAACACCCTTGAGATCTGCAAAAGAGATACCTTTATCAACCAGAAGTCCCTCAACCTGATGAAACATGGGGGTATGGGTGATATCGGAGTCATTACGATACACTTTCCCAGGAGCAATAATCCGAATGGGCGGTTCGCTGGCTTCCATAACCCTTGCCTGCATCGGTGAGGTATGCGTACGCAAAAGCGTAGAGTCACTGATGTAGAAGGTGTCATGCATATCCCGCGCAGGATGATGGGGCGGAATATTGAGGGCTTCAAAATTATAGTAATCCTGCTCTACGTCCGGTCCTTCAGCAACAGAGAAGCCAAGACTTTCAAAGATCTCACACGTCTCGTTCATAATCTGTGTTACCGGGTGCAGAGCTCCTCGAGGAGGAATCCGTCCGGGAAGACTGAGGTCAGGACGATCAGCCTGGCTGGTCGAGGGCTGCAGCAATTTCGCAATGTGCTTTTCAAACCCCTCTTCAATCTCTTTTTTGATTTGGTTGGCGAGTTGACCAAGGCGGGGACGATCTTCTCTGGCAACTTCTCCGAGGGAACGCATTACTTGAGTGAAGCGTCCCTTGCGGCCCAGAAAACGGACACGGAACTCTTCCGCATCACCCTTGTCGGCAATTTTACCGAGAAGTTCCTGCGCTTCTTCCTTCAGTTTCTTAAGGTCATTTTCCATGGCTGGAACGGTGTGAATATGTTTGCAAGCGGGGAGGGTGCAGGGGATAACGACTGAGCACCCGGTAAGAAACAATATGCCGGTAATGGCTGAACACCAGAACCGGCACGAAAACTCCTGAAGAAAACGTGGCTTATGCGACAGCCTCTCTGGCTATCTGAACCAGTTTCGTAAAGGCAGGGGCATCAAGAATGGCCATATTGGAAAGGACCTTGCGGTCAAGATCAATATTAGCTTTCTTCAAACCGCCCATGAGTTTTGAGTAACTCAAGTTATTGAGTTTGGCACCGGCACTGATACGTGCAATCCACAGACGGCGAAAATCTCTTTTGCGTGCTTTCCGGTCACGGTAGGCATAAACAAGACCACGGTCTACGGCTTCAGTGGCCGTTTTGAACAGGCGCGAACGACCGCCACGGTAACCTTTGGCAAGCTTGAGGACTCGATTCCTTCTTCTTCTGGCTTTGAAACCACGGGCAACTCTGGGCATTTCAGTACTCCTTTGAAACAGCTTATATTCTATCGTTTATCTGCTGAGTAGTTGTATTTTAAGAACACACTCAAATATATGGCAGGATACGCTCAATTCCTTTGATGTTGGCACTGTCAACGATGCCGCCCTGACGGAGGCCTCGTTTTTGTTTGGTGCTTTTCTTCGTAAGAATATGGCTGGCGCCTGCTTTATTTCTTTTCAGTTTGCCGCTTCCAGTGCGTTTGAAGCGTTTAGCTGCGCCACGGTTTGTTTTCATCTTAGGCATAATATTCGTCCTCATCCACTTTCGCGGTTTTTTCAAGTGTCTGCTGTGAAAGGAGAACACCCGTCAACAGCTCTTCGACAATAATTTTACAATAAATCCCGAGATAACCAGTCTTTTTTATGCCTTCTACCGGTACAGTCAGGATTGTTATTTAGGCCCAACAACCATTACGAGCTGCCGTCCTTCCATTTTGGGAGGCTGGATAATCTGAACCTCTTCAGCAATAGAGTTGGCAATACTTTTCATGGCTTCAAGACCAATCGTTTCACAGTAGACAATCTCTCTTCCACGGAAACGCATGGTCAATTTAACTTTATTTCCAGCAGCAAGAAATTTCCGAACATTTTTGAGCTTGAAGTTAAGATCATGATCATCCGTTTTAGGTCTGAACTTGATCTCTTTGGTCTCAGTGATAGTTTGATTTTTCTTTGCTTCCTGAATCTTTTTCTTTTGTTCGTATCGGAATTTATCGTAATTCATTACCCGACATACAGGCGGATCAGCACTATCCGCGACTACTACCAGATCAAGACCTGCCTCTTCGGCGATAGACCGTGCTTCATTACTGCTGACAATGCCACGTTGTTCTCCTTCTCCGTCAATCAGACGAACCTGGGGGTAACGAATTGCATCGTTAATCAGTGCTTTTTCTTCACGTTGCGGTTGACGTCCTTTATCTCTTCTGATAGCCATATTTCAGGTTGTGAACTCCTAATAAATTTTATAAAAATTGTAATTTCGGAAGATTACAGGGGAAATTTGTTGTATACGCACAGCTGTTGCGTTCTACAAAAAAATTAATAACCCCGACCTTCTACCACTTCTTCCTCAATTTTGCGAGTAAATTCCTCAATTTTCATTGGAGGGAGATTCTCTCCGTTTTTCAGGCGGACAGTAACTGTTCCGTCTTCTTTCTCTTTATCTCCAATGATCAGCATATAAGGAATTTTGTCATGCTGTGCCTCACGGATCTTGTAGTTAAGTTTCTCGTTCCGAAGGTCTTTTTCAATCCGAACCCCAGCCTGGCGAATTTTTCGATATACTTCTTCGCAGTAATCCGTCTGGGCATCGGTGATATTCATGATGCGGGCCTGAGTCGGTGCAAACCAGATAGGAAAAGCTCCAGCATACTGTTCAATAAGTACACCAATAAAGCGCTCAAGGGAACCCATGAGGGCACGATGAATCATAATTGGCTGGTGCATGGCATTGTCGGCACCAACATACTCTATCTTGAAGCGTTCTGGCAGATTGAAATCTACCTGTACGGTAGAACACTGCCAGCTGCGTCCGAGCTGGTCTTTAATTTTGATATCAATTTTCGGTCCGTAGAAAACACCTTCTCCCGGGTCTATCTGATATTCCAGGCCTTTTTTCTCAAGAGCAAGCTTTAGCGCATTTGTCGCTTTTTCCCAGCTTTCATCTGTGCCGACTGCTTTTTCAGGGCGAGTAGAGAGATAAATATCATACTCGGCAAAGCCAAAGGTCTTGAGGATATGCAGGTTGAGATCTAAGATATTGAAAATCTCATCTTCAAGCTGGTCAGGGCGACAAAAAATATGGGCATCATCCTGGGTGAATCCCCGGACCCGCATGAGACCGTGCAGGGCACCGGCACGCTCGTAGCGATAGACGGTGCCAAGTTCACACCAGCGAATGGGGAAATCCCGATAACTGCGGCGCTCACTGTTATAAACACCGATATGAAAAGGGCAGTTCATCGGTTTGAGCTGATATTTTACCCCGTCAATTTCCATTGGAGAGAACATGCTCTCCTTGTAAAAATCAAGGTGGCCAGAGGTCTTCCACAGGTCCTGCCGTGCAATATGCGGGGTGTAGAGTAACTCATAGTCGTGACGATAATGTTCGTCTTTCCAGAAGTCTTCGATCAGACGGCGGAGTTGCGAGCCTTTCGGCTGCCAGAGAATAAGTCCAGGACCAATTTCGTCGGAGAGGGTGAAGAGATGCAGCTCTTTACCGAGTTTTCGGTGATCTCTTTTCTTTGCTTCTTCGAGATCATTGAGATGTTTCTTCAACCCTTTTTTGTCATAAAAAGCGGTGCCATAAATGCGCTGAAGAACATCCCGTTTCTCGTCGCCCCGCCAGTAGGCACCGGCAACGCGAAGAAGCTTGAAGGCTTTGATAAAAGAAGTGTCTGGAAGGTGGGGGCCCCGGCAGAGGTCAGTAAATTCTCCAACCTTGTAAAAAGAGACAGTTTCCACACCCAGATCTTCAATCAGTTCTACTTTGAAGGGCTCTCCAGCTTTTTTAAAATGCTCGACAGCGTCTGCACTGGACATCTCATTTCTTGTAAAAGGCAGCGCGGCACGAACAATCTCTTCCATGCGTGCTTCAATTTTTTCGAAATCTTCAGGGGTGAAAGCTTCACCTCGTTTGAAATCGTAGTAGAAGCCGTCCTCAATAGCAGGTCCGATTGCCACCTGCAGATCCGCGCCGAAAAGATCATGCACTGCATGTGCCATGACATGCGAAGTGCTGTGCCGCAGAATATTCAGGGCTTCACTGGAGCCTGTCTGTATGGGAACAAGAGATGTGTCTGCGGTGAGAACAGTGGTGAAATCGACAACTTCATCATTGATTTTTGCGGCGACGGTCTGCTTGCGTTGTTTGTTGGACAGCAACGCGGTAATAGCATCCCTCACGGTAGAGCCCGCAGCAAATTGTGCTGATTCTCCTCCATCTATGGAAACTGTAATTTCACTCATTGTTCTTCTCAAAATTAAAAAAACAAAGGCCAAAGTGGATACACTCATAAAAGTGTAAAAACTTCAGCCTTAATATTGGTAGGCACGGTCGGGATTGAACCGACGACATCCACCACGTCAAGGTGGCGCTCTCCCACTGAGCTACGCGCCTGCAAATCGAATTGTATCCTCGCGTAAACGACGCAGAGCAACTTTTTACCATGATGAGTTCTTTATCGCAAGATTTATTTACCTCAAATATCTTACTTTACTCATAAAGCCTGCTTCGCCAGGCACAGCAGGTCAGGAGTGAGATATATGGTTTTCAGAAAGATTTCAAGTGTAAAAAGGAGTGGGACACCACAATGACTGTATTTTCAGGATCCACCCGTGGGCCTGTACGGGCAGCCTCGCTGGCCACGTTGGGGAAAAATATCAGATCAGGATTTTTCTCGAAAATGGAACAGTCTCGAGAGGAATAGCCCAGACAGAGGTTACTGGTACTTTGAATCGCTCTCAGAGTGTCGTTTTGCGTGAGCTTCAACAAAAAAGAGTCTTCTTCAGCAGTAGCAACCTGGTTGTTTAACATAATTTTTGAACAGAAGAGAAATTCGACACTGGAAGATGGAGATGTTTACGGCAGGGCTGAGAAACCGCATTCCCGGATGTTTTTTTTGTAAAGCCATGTGTGGGCGGGCAGAGGGGCGCACATGAAAACAGCGACGGCAGGTTGAGGAGGTTCTGTCCTCCCCCAAAAAGGCTGTGTCAATGATTTCTATAAAGGAAAGAGAGGTCTGGATTGTAGCGGAGATTTTACGACAACGGGGTTTATCTACCAGGGTTTAACGTTTATAGTAGCCCGGAGTGAGAATGCAGTTGCAACGCGTACAAGACTCTTGCATCTCCACCATTAATTTCATGTGACACACTGAAAAACTTATAAAATAGAAGGAAAGGAGACCTTATGTCGGAACAAAAGGTATTGCCGCTTGCAAAGCTTCCCGGGTTTAAAAAAACTTCAGGCCCGGTGGTTGCGGTGGTCATGGATGGCCTGGGTATTGGTGACGGTAGTGCCAATGATGGTTTCCGGATGAGCTACACCCCGGTGCTGGATGAACTTCTTACCGGGAATCTGACCGGACACCTCAAGGCTCACGGCACTGCGGTGGGGCTGCCGACGGATAAAGATATGGGAAACTCTGAGGTTGGGCATAATGCGCTTGGTGCCGGGCGGGTCTTCTCTCAGGGGGCGAAACTGGTAGAAGACGCAATCAACAGTGGTGTTGTCTTCACGACCAGTGTGTGGAAGGAGTTGTTGGCGCGGTCTCAGGCTGGTGGAACCATCCATTTTATCGGTCTTGTCTCTGATGGTAATGTTCACAGTCATATAAAACATCTTTATGCTCTCGTGGAGCGGGCAGCGGCGGATAATATGAAGCGGGTAAGAGTCCATGCCCTGCTTGACGGCCGCGATGTTGGACAGAAAAGTGCCTTACAGTATATTGCTCCCCTGGAGGAAAAACTGCGGGAACTCTCGACTGACGGTAGAGATTATTGCATTGCTTCGGGCGGGGGGCGTATGGTGGTAACGATGGATCGCTACGGGGCGGACTGGTCTGTGGTCGAGAGAGGGTGGAAGGCTCATGTCCTCGGGGTTGTTGCAGAAGGACGTTGCTTTTCCTCTGCAGTGGAAGCAGTGGAAAAAAGCTATGCCGAAGACGACACCATGACTGATCAATACATGGACTCTTTTATTGTTGTTGAAGACGGAAAGCCTGTCGGTACTATTGAAGATGGTGATGGCGTTGTCTTTTTTAACTTTCGCGGGGATCGGGCCATCGAAATTTCTGAAGCCTTCGATCAAAAAGATTTCGACAAATTTGACCGTGTGCGTTCCCCGGAAGTGTCCTACGCAGGAATGATGCAGTATGACGGTGATGCTCATATTCCAAAGGAATTTCTCGTTCAGCCTCCTCATATTGACCGGACTCTCGGAGAGTATCTCTGTGCCACCGGACTTACCAGCTATGCTATTTCTGAAACACAGAAGTTCGGGCACGTTACCTATTTCTGGAACGGGAACAAGCTCGGATATATTGATGAAAAGCTGGAAAAATATGTTGAAGTTCCTTCCGACGTGATCGCATTTGACATTCGACCGTGGATGAAGGCTGAAGAGATCACTGCAAAGGTTATTGAGGCAATTAAAAGCGGTAAATACAGCTTCATCCGGCTCAATTATCCCAATGCGGATATGGTGGGGCACACGGGGGTGGAAGCGGCGGTACGCATTGCAGTAGAAACGGTGGATCTCTGTCTTGGCAGGCTGCTTGACGCGCTTAAAAAGGCCGGGGGGACAGCCTTCATTACTGCAGATCACGGCAACGCGGATATAATGTGGACAGAGAAGGGTGGCAGGCGTGTACCAATGGTTTCCCACACCCTGAATCCGGTTCCCTTTATTATCAAAGATTACAGCAGTGCGAATCCTCTTGCTTTGAGCAACGTGGAAAATCCGAGTCTTACTCATGTGGCAGCAACTCTCTGCAATCTTCTGGGGTATGAAGCTCCGGAAGGTTATGACTCTTCTCTTGTAAAGGTTGGTTGATGGTAGAACGAATTAGTAAATCGGAACAGAAGCGTCGTTTCAAACGCATTGAGGAAGGGGCTGCCGAGCTGGCAAGACTCTCAGATAATGATATCAAGGCTCTGCCTGCGTCGGAGGAGGTGAAGGCGGAAATTCTTGCCTGCCGCACGGTGAAGACCGGGGCGCTGAAACGTCAAATAAAATATTTGGCCAAAATCTTGCGGGAGGAGGAGGCAGTAGACGCTGTACTCGTCTTCCTTGCGGAACACAAGGGCTCAAAAGTGAAGCAGAACAGGTTGCAGCAGGAGGCGGAGCGGCTGCGCGATCTGCTGGTTACTGAAGTCTTGCAATATCAGGAAGGGCTGATGCAGGAGCGGAGGGATCTGGAGATGGACTGGCCGGCTCCTGCTCTGCAAGAAGTCGCAGATGAGCACGGGATGGATGTACGGGAAGTTCGTCGTTCACTGCATCAATATGCCCGCACTCGAATACAGACCCAATACCGTGAAATATTTCGCCTTATCAAGGCTGCTCTGGAACGGGAGGAGCGGTTGAAGAAAATGGAGTAATGTTTCCCGGCATCATGGCTTCCGGCCGACGGCCTGCATTTGGCGTTGGCTCGCTATGGTGGCGAAAATGTCCCGACTCTCAGGATGATTGTCCAATTCTTTGCTGTTCATCCGTCGCAAAACCATATCACTTTCGGCAATCACCGTTGCTGTCCTTTTCCCATTGGCAGAAAAATAAGCCATTTCTCCGAAAATATCTCCGGTCTTCAGCGTACTTATCTGCGTGTTGTCTGCATTGATGACTTTTGCCTGTCCGGTAACAATAAAGTAGATCCCGTCCGGTTCCTTGTTGTATCGTACAATCACTTCTCCCTTCTTGTGCCAGATAACCTCAAAGAATTTTTCCCGATGGCGAATGGCCTGAAGATCCCGATATAGCTTTTTGTTCAGTGATTTCAGGAGAGTATCGGCAAGGCTGGGTAATTCATAATCCGCGGTTGTGCAGGGGGATTCGGAGATACGCATGCCATTGGCCATAAAGGATGGTCCGGGCAGGGGATTTTCTTCAATATAGTCGAGAAGGCGCCGGGTGGCGATATCGCTGCACCCTGACAATCGAGTGAAGAGTTTTTCGGCACGGGTAAGATGAAGACGTGCTTCGTTGAAGTCAGGAAATAACTTCACTCTTTCATTTCCACAGAAATATTCTGTTCCGATGTTTTTGCAACGGATAAAATCCCGCAGCAGCTTCCCGTCCACATCTTCAGGAACATTGTTAATTCCCGGCTCATAGATGCTGTAAATGTGGATCGGGTGGTCGAAGTGTTTCGGCGTTATTTTACCGATACTTACCACCGTATCTGAAGAGCTTTCCTGCAGTCCTGCGACCTCCTTGTCCATGAGAAATGAGGTCGAAAACCAGGAGCAGAGTGTCTCCAGCCGGCGTGCTGAGGTGAAGGAAGGGGAGAAGCGAAGAACATTGTTGTCAAATATTGCTTCGACCATCTGACCGGTGGAAAGTCCTACTCGGGTTGCAGGGAGGGAGCCGCTGGTAATTGCGCGACTGACAGCAATCGCTGTATTTACCATTTCGGTGCAGGCATGTTCCCTCTGGTTCGGGTTCTGACAGTTGTAAACCACGGCTGTGCCGTCCCCTTCAGTGGGCTCAAAACTTAAATTTCCGTTGCACCGGGAGTTGATAATTTCCCGCATCTGCGTGTGATATGCGAGCATGCTGCTGCGAATTTTTTCAAGTGGCAGGGAGCCGACATTGTGTCCGTAGTTGACCATGTCGGCGAGAAGAATGACGGCTTCTCGCACATTGTCTTCAGGTGGAATATCAGTGTCGGGGAAATTGGTCATGGGCAGCAGGTTGCAAAGGGCTAAACAGAAAAGGGAAAGGCGATCGCCGGATGGTGTTTATAGCCGATGAGCTCAAAATCATCAATGGTCACCCAGGTTTCCAGATCTTCAAGAGTCTTGATATTCGGATTTATCTTCAGCTTTGGCAGAGGAAACGGCTTGCGGATGAGCTGGGTTTTGAGCAGGTCAAGCTGATCCTCATAGATATGGGCATTGACCACCTTGTGCCAGGCGACAGCTGCCTTCAGCCCTGTAATCTGTGCCATGATCATCAGCAGCCAGGCAACCTGAATCTGATTGAAGGCATGTCCAAGGGGCAGGTCATCAGAGCGCTGGTAACTGGTGAGATAGAGATTTTCTCCGAGGATAGAAAATGTATGGGTGTGCATGCACGGGTTGAGACAGGCCCTGTCACGTTCGCCGGGATTCATGAAGGTCATTATTTCGCAGCGATTGTCATTGCCACGAAGAAGATCATCGCATATCTCACGCAACTGGTCAATCCGCGTGCCTTCAGGGTTGCGCCAGTCACGCCCCTGTGCACCATAGCAACGGCCCATGTCATCAGGTCCCTTGCGAAACGGGTTTTTCAACCACGCCTCATTTTCGTTGGCGTTGGCGTTCCATGTATTGCAGCCAAGGGCGCGAAAATCTGCTGCGGAGGTGTAGCCGCGCAGATAACCGAGCATTTCGGCAATGGCAGGTTTCCAATGAACCTTCTTGGTGGTCAGCACGGGCAGGGTGCCATCGCTGACATCATAGGTGAAATCGGCGTTGATGATCGTGAGACAGCGCTTTCCGGTGCGATGATTCTCAACCCAGACACCTTCTTTGATAACTCTTTGACACAGCTTTAAATACTGTTGCACAGAGACTCCCTACAGTTGTTTTTTCTGATAGTAAATTGCCCGCAGATGGCGTTTGGGCCCATAGATTGGAGAGACACCCGTCAGTGATTCGGTAGATCCGATAATCAGATAACCGTCGTCAGTGAGGTGTTCTGCCAGCCTTGCAAAGAGTCTTTGTCGATCAGCCAGGGTGAAATAAATGGCGACGTTACGGCACAAAATGATATCAAATTTACCGATACCCGTAAAGGGCTTGAGCAGGTTCTGCTTTTTGAAGTTGACCATTGCCCGCAGTTCATCCTTTACTTTCCAGAAGTCTCCACTGAGTGTGAAATATTTGTGCAGATAGCGCAGGTCCAGCCCGCGTTCAATTTCAAACTTGTTGTATTTGCCATAGCTTGCCTGGGCAAGAGCGGCATCTGAAATGTCAGTACCAAAAAGTTTGATATCATAGTGGTTGATGTCCGCCTGGAGCAGTTCTTTAAGAACAATGCAAATGGAGTAAAGCTCCTGTCCCGTGGAGGCTGCCGCACTCCAGATACGGATGGCCGGTTTGCGGGCGTTCTCCCGGGTGCGAATATCGATCAGTTCCGGCAGAACTTTATGCTGCAGCAGCTCAAACGGGGTTTTGTCGCGAAAGAAGAGCGTTTCATTGGTAGTGATGGCATCAATGATCTCACGCTCAATCTTCCTGGCAGGGTCCTGATGCGCCTTGTCGTAAAGGGCCTTATACGTCGCGCAGTCGTAGACCTTAAGGAGAGAATTCAGCCGTGTTTCAAGGAGGTAGGTCTTTTTCTGGTCCAGGTGAATTCCAGAAATATCCTTGATGTACTTTGTAATGAGCTGGATTTCCGCAGGAGTAATTTTAATCATAAGTGATTGTTCAAAGAGTTAAAGAGGCGATCTGACAGATCGCACAATCTGATCTGCAATCTTGTGGAGAGGAAGGACTTTGTCCAGATATCCCTTTTCCGCTGGAGTCCTGGGCATACCATAAACTACACAGGATTGTTCATTCTGGCCAATAATGTATGCTGCTTTTTCTTTCAGGACAGCGAGTCCGGCAGTGCCGTCTGACCCCATACCCGTCATAATAACGGCAGTTGTCCGCCCCACATAATAATCGGCCACAGAACGGAAAAGGTAGTCAACCGAGGGCTTGCAGGAGTTTTCGGGTGGATCATCAGTAATTTTAATTCTGCGGGTGGCCCCGTCTCGTCCAGCCACCAGCTTCATCTGTTTTCCACCTGGTGCAATATAGATAACATTGGGTTTGATATCTTCACCTTCTTCTGCTTCTTTAACAGTGAGTGCACATTTTTTATTCAGGCTTGTCGCAAGGGACTGGGTAAAGACCGGAGGCATATGCTGCACAATAACTACCGGCACCCCCAGATCTCCCGGAAGTTGCGGCAACATCTGACTGAGGGCATTGGGGCCGCCGGTGGAGATTCCTATTGCGACAATTTCAGATTTACCACGTATAACATCCCTCCTGCAAACAGAGGATGGTGTCACAGGGGCAGACCTTGCCCGGCTGCTGGTTACAGGCGAGTTTCGTGGAGAATTTCTGCCGAAGGCTACTGAGTTATTTTCGAAGGCATTGTTTTGTCCTCGGAGTATTCCGGAGATGTTGAGATTTTCGTCAGGCTGTGTGTTTCCCGAGCGGGAGGTCTTACATCCGGGGGTAGAGTTTACAGGGGTTAAAATCTTCCGTGATTTGCGTTTATAGGCCTGCAGCATGGGGGTTATTGCTTTTCTGATCTCTGCCATGCCTTCTTTTACGCTGCCTGCCTGCGGCTTGGGTATGAAGTCAAAGGCTCCGAGTTCAAGAGCGCGCAACGTCAATGTTCCACCTTCCATCGTGAGTGTTGAGAGCATGATGGCCCCAATCCCGGGATGGTGCCTGTTCAGTTCTTCAAGGACCTCGA
>JBFHIO010000017.1:0-12128 GCA_041596435.1 Desulforhopalus sp.
CGCCGGCCAGATCGTCGATGGTGAACCGGCTCCTGACCCAGTCGCTCCTCCCGTGGTTGCGCAGATCGGGGAGATAGACCGTAAAATACGGAGCAAGAGACTTGGCAAGTGGCAACAGATTTTCCCCGTTGCCGAAGAGACCGTGGATGAGGAGAAGGGGCGGGCCGGTACCCGTTTTGTTGTAGTGGAGTTTCATTTTCCTGGTGGATATTTATTGAAAATCCTTTATTTAATTGCTGACAACTGCAGGCTGAATTGATCACGTAACAGGTGTAATATATTTGCCAGTGAAGACTTTCAGCAGTGTCAGCCCTGTTTCTCTATTGTATCGTGACTTCGCAAAAAATCAGCGAATAATGTCATCGAAGATAATTTTTTCAGACTGGAACTTCTCAAATTTTTTTGCTCTGATTATTCAAGGTTCCCTTATATTCTTCTTCACGGATCTTGCGCAGTGTTTTCGGCTTCCATTGTATTAAAACACCTCGATCATTGAGCTAACACCTTTATTGAAACTCTCGCACACTGCACGCTTACTTCTAACCGCCAACTTCCAACAGGATTCCCATGACTGAAAAAACACAGCCCCTTTTACCGCATATACTCGCCGGAAAAATAGAGAACCCGCAGCTGACGGTTATCTGGATGCATGGGCTTGGTGCTGATGGGCATGATTTCGCCCCGATTGTTCCCCAACTGGAAACCCAGCTGAAAGCGGATGTAAAATTTATCTTTCCCCATGCCCCGATACGACCAGTTACACTGAACAACGGAATGTCGATGCCCGCATGGTATGACATTAAAAGTATCGGAACAACGCGTAATGTCTCCATGGACGACATGGAGGAAAGTCGAAAACAAATCGAAGCCTTTATCGCTGCGGAACGGGAAAAGGGTATGCGGGATGATCAAATTCTCCTCGTGGGATTTTCTCAAGGAGGAGCTGTTGCCTGGCATACCGGCCTGCGCTATCCCACACCACTCGCCGGAATCATCGCCCTTTCCGGATACATTCCTGTACCCTGCGATGCTGGAGATGAATACCCGCCAGCAAATACAATCCTGCCCATTCTGGTCTGTCACGGCACGCTGGATCAAGTTGTCCCCCCTGTCCTCGCTGACCGGGCTCTGGAGCATCTTAAGAAACAGGGTTTCACCTGCACGTTTAAAAAATACGAGATGGAGCACTCCGTATGCCTGGAAGAAATTGATGACATCGCGATCTTCATAAACCAAATTCTCTCCCGCGAGCATGGCAAGCGATAATATACGGACGTATGGCAGGACCAGCAGGTCCGGGTTCAAAAACCTGAGCAATGGGTATTGTCCCGCAATCTGACCGGTTACGGATGGAATGATGAAGGCCTGGAAAATTGGATGACTGCCAATAAAGTTTCAGCAGGAAATTTGATTCCTGTCGCTCACACGGTACTGATTTGACTTTTTCGGTTGCGAAGGTGGTGTTTTGATGCTCCCCAGTATTACGTTTTTACGGGGTGACGATGAGAATATGCGGGTACAAAGTACCTTGAATTTATAGTAGACAGATCTTTCCCGATGTTGAAGACACAAAAAAGGCTGCCCTGTTATCAGGACAGCCTTTTTGGTTACAGAGGTTTTACAGAAAAATCAGTGTGCAACGTCATCGAAGATAATTTTCTCAGACTGGAACTTATCAAGTTTTTCCGCTCTGATTCTTTTATATTCCTCTTCACTGATCTTGCGCAGGCCAATAGCTGACCGGAAGGTTGGCGTACTGGTGATATAATCCGTGCCGTTACTGGTCAGCTCGTTGGCGCTGGATTCCCAGTAGTGGAAGGTCATTTGCACAGATCCCGGGCGAATATTACTATTCTCCTCGGCAAGTACGGCGATCTGCCCGTAGCGGCTGTACGCCTCAATAAAATCGCCGTCCTTCAAGCCGTACTGCTTTGCTGTCTCGGGATGAAGTTCTGCGGTCGCACCGTTTTTATATGCTCCGGCCTCAAGCAGCCTTGAGCGTCGTGTCATGGTTCCAACGGTATACTGATACACCTTTCTGGTGGTGATCAGATTGAGCGGATATTCCTCATCAACAGGTTCATCTAAAGCACCGGTCAGGCAGAGATAGCCTTCGGGAACCTGCAATTTTTCCGCCATTTCCACGCGAAGACTCTGCATCTTCTCTTTCTTGTCCGCAAAGGCGACAGGAATGAATTTAGCTTTCCCATCAGGAGTAAGAAAAACCTTATCGAGATAGAGGCTTGGTGTCCCGGGATGATCTTCGGTGGGGCAGGGCCAGCACAGCCCTTCATTTTCACCGATGCGTTTGTAGCTCATTCCGCCAAAGCGTTTGGGATCCATCTTCCTGATCTCTTCCCATACTTCTTCGGAGTTTGCATAATCAAACCCGGGTGAGCCGAGGCGTTTTGCCAGTTCACAGGTGATTTCTCCGTCGGTTTTAATATCACCCTTCGGTTCAATATTCCTGTGGTTCAGCTGTACCCGCCGTTCGGCATTGATGTAGCAGCCTGTTTTTTCTGCACCGCTGACAGCAGGCAGAAGAATATCGGCTTTCTTCGAGGTCTCGGTGAGGAAAAGATCCTGAACGATATACATCTCTACCGCCGCAATCCCTTTCAGAAAGTGGTTGGTGTTTGGTTCACTGATCACCGGGTTTTCACCCACGGTATAAAACACCTTAACCTTGCCGCTGAGGATAGCATCCGGAACCTTGTTCTTCACGATTCCGACTTCCCGGCTCAGACCTGTGACATTCCAGAACTTTTCAAAATACTCTATCTGTTTCGGGTCTGTGACATCACCGGTATTCGGATATTTGTGCGCGAGAACACCTATATCCGTGGAACCCTGCACATTCTGCTGTCCCCTCAGAGGGTAGTCTCCGCTGCCGAGTTCGCCAATATTGCCGGTGGCAAGCATCAGGTTGGAGATTGCGCAAACGTTGGCTGTCCCATGGTTGAAATGAGTAACACCCATACCGTGGGTAATCGCGGCGGGTTTTGTGGTGGCGTAAATACGCGCGGCTTCACGCAGATCTTTCGCCGGTACGCCGGTCATTTCCTCAACTTTTTCTGGCGAATACTCTTTCACTGTCTCCCGGGGATATTCAAAGCCGGTAGTATAGTTGTCAATAAACTCTTTATCAGTAAGTCCCTCTTCGATAATTGTGTAGAGGATGGCATTTAATATTGGAATATTATATTCCGGCGGCAGTTGAATATGAATATCTGCCCGTTGTGCCATCTCTGTTTTCACCGGATCAATAACAATAAGTTTCGCACCGCGTTTCAAGGCGCGGTGGATATGCATTGAGGCGATGGGGTGTGAGCCTTCCGGATTGGACCCGATCATCATGATGCAGTTCGAGTATTTTCCGATTTCAATAAAGCTGTTTGTTGCGGCTCCGTTGCCAAGTGTTGTAGCAAGACCTGCTACGGTGGGAGAGTGTCAAATCCTCGCACAGTGATCGACATTGTTCGTCTTGAGAACGGCCCTCATGAATTTCTGGGCGAGATAGTTCTCTTCAACCGTCGATCTGGCAGAGAAGTTGCCGACAATGGCATCGCCGCCGAAGTCATTTTTAACCTGTTTCATTTTGGAGGCGATCATTCCCAGCGCCTCATCCCAGCTCGCGGGTTGAAGTACGCCGTCTTTGCTGAATTTGCCATCTTTCTTGCGAATCATGGGCGTTTTCAACCGATCTTTTGCGTCTACATAATCCCACCCGTAACGTCCTTTTAAACAGATATGGCCTTCATTGACGGGGTTTTTCGTATTTCCTTCTGCAGAGATAATTTTATTGTCTTTAATCTCAAGTTCTATTCCACAGCCCGTTCCACAATAGGGACAGACGACACTTTTTTTCATAATATTTTCCTCGGTTAGGGATGTAAATGTTACGGCAGCAGGGTCGCGATGATATCTCTGGCGGCCTCCCGGCCATCGGCAGCGGCTGTGACCACAAGATCTGCTCCGCGGCTGATATCTCCACCGGCCCATACATTTTTCAGGGTGGTTCTAAAATTCTTATCGATGACAATTCTGTTCCTGTCGTCGGTTTCAATTCCGAATGTCTGGAAAAACTCTGGAGACTTCGGAGAAAAGCCAAGAGCAAAGATGAAAACATCTGCGTCAAGAGAGAAATCGCTGCCTTCAACGATTTTCACGCTCTGTCTTCCGCTGGCATCTTTTTCTGTGAGAACGGTTTTTTCGGCAATAATGGCAGTTGCTCTATTACCCTTATCGACCAGTTTTTTGGGTGAGGCGTTAAAGAGAAATTCCGCGCCTTCTTCCATGGCGTTTTGGAACTCTTTTTTGCTGCCGGGCATGTTGGCACTGTCTCGGCGATAGAGGCAGCGAACGCTGGCAGCTTTTTCCCGCAGGGATGTCCTGATGCAGTCCATAGCGGTATCTCCACCACCAATAACGACCACGTCTTTTCCTTTGACGTCATAGTTTGTATCAAAGGATTCAGTGAACATCTTCAGCTGCATGTTACGCAAAAAATCGATGGCCTTGAAGGAGTTTTCTGCCAGTTCTCCTTGAATATGGGCAGCTCTGGACTGTTCTGCACCAATGCCCAGGAAAATGGCGTCGTATTCCTGTTCCAGATTCTCGTAGAGAACATCTTTTCCCAGTTCGGTATTGAGGAAAAGCTTCAATCCCGCTTTTTTGAGAAGCTCAAAACGGTTGAACACAACCTTTTTCTCCAGCTTGAAATTGGGAATACCAAAGGTAAGCAATCCGCCGGGGTGGGCCTGCCTTTCATACATGTCTACCTGGATTCCGGCACGCAGCAGGAACGTGGCAACTGACATTCCGGTGGGGCCTGAGCCGATCACCGCAACTCTTTTGTCGGTCATCTTCTCTGCAACGGGCAATTTTGCACCGTGTTTGAAGCCCTCTTCGGTGATAAACTTTTCTATGGTGCCGATGGAGACAGCTCCATATTCATCCTTGAGAATACAACCACCTTCACAGAGTCGGTCCTGGGGGCAGATACGGCCGGTGATCTCTGGAAAAGGGTTGGTTTCATTGGAGAGTTGAAAAGCCGTATCCCAGTCGTGAGCGGCGATGTTACGCAGCCAGAACGGAATGTAGTTGTGCAGAGGGCAGGCGAGATGGCATTGCGGATCACCGCATTGCACACATCTCTTTGCCTGAGTTGTTGCGGTCTCTGCGTCGAAGGGGGCGTAGATTTCATTGTAATCCTTCAGTCTGGCCTCAGGCGTTCTCTTCTGCGGATACTTACGTGGTGAGTCAATAAATTCTTGCATGGACAGTAGCCTTTTATTCTTGAGATGGAGAAGAGAGCTGTGCAGCTTCCCTTTGTTATCCTTCGCTTTTTTCCTATCTGAGGAAGGAGTCTTTTTCGTTATTATACCTCATCGAAAGTGAAGATAATACCTGATTATGAGGAGGACGCTCAAAGGAATTTCGAGAAGAATTTGTTTCAGAGGGGGCAACTCAGCACTCTGCACGTAAATTTAGAAAGATGGCAAAGGAGAGCTGTTTTAGATTATTTTAGAAACTGTTCCCTGCAGGGCACTGTTTATGTCTTGAGTGGAAGGTTGGGTATTGGTCTTGGACATAAATTCATTTCACCAGAGGATGGTAAAATTCTCGAGGAATATTGCAGTTTGCCGTTGTTTTCAAAGCTGTGCGAGGAAAGGTGGATGAGCTGGAGAAGGCCCTCGTCACGCTGGTACAGAGTTCCTGAAGGGATACAGGTAATATCAGACACACTCCATCGCGACAATAAAAAATACCAGGCCCTGCGTTATCTCCGAAGACTGGCAGTGTCATTATGCGGCTCCGGCGGGGAAACGCTTTGGTCAGAAAGCTGGCGGCTGCCTTGAGAGTACCCGGATCTGCGAACTCTCTCGGGTTATCTGCTGATATTTAATAGAGGATATCCCGATGTCTTTGTAGATTAAGTATCGGTAAAATCATTTGTCTCTTTTTAAGCAACGCATGTAATGTGGGGCGGGAGTTTTTTTAGAGCTCCCCGTTATTTTCACACTTCAATTTTTCCGTAGAGGACAACATGAAAAAAATCGTATTCTGTTTTGCTTTCATTGCGGCGCTCGGCTGCTGTAATGCAGTCTTTGCCAGCAGCGCACTGGATGCATTTAAGGGTCAGGAGGGTGTCGTCAAGGTTGCTGGAGGCACCGCCCACATTCCAGTTATCAAAGAGGCCGCCAAACGTATCGCGAGGTTTAATCCTAAAGTCATTGTCACCGTTGCCGGTGGTGGCTCCGGGGTAGGGATTCGTCAGGTGGGTGAGGGACTGGTGGATATTGGTGACGCTGGACGTTCGGCTACTGAAGAGGAGATCTCCCGTTATAATCTGGTGCAGGTTAAATGGGCTGTGGACGGTGTCGGGGTGGTTGTCAGCCCGGAAAACTCTGTGAAGAGCCTGAGCACGGAACAGTTGCAGCAGATTTTTGCCGGAACAATCTCAAATTGGAAAGAGCTTGGCGGGGAAGATCACGCCATTGATCTCTACGACCGTGACTCCGCCAGTGGTACTCGCGCGGTCTTCGTCAAGAAGGCGCTGAAAAAGGGTGCGGTAAATGGCGGGGCGAATGTTGTCGTTTCCAATGGCGCGATGAAAACAGCCATTGCTGGTGACCCTTACGGGATTGGCTATGTCTCTGTTGGTCATATTGACAGTACGGTTACACCGGTCGCCCTTGATGGCGTGGTTCCCACTATCCCGTCCGTGCAGGACGGCAGCTACCCCGTGGCCCGTGGACTTTACAGCCTGACCAGGGGGGAACCCGCCGGTCTTTCCGCACTTCTTCTCAACTATCTGCTCAGCCCGGAAGGACAGAAGATCGTTGAAGAGAAGGGTTTCATCGGCGTCAAATAAGCTGCTGAGTTATGACTCGACTTATCCGCGCGGCGGCAATGGTGACTGGAATATGTACCATTGCCGTCTTTTTTATGATGCTGATTCTCGGCTGGCCGCTTTTCAGCCATGGCCATCTCCTCGCGCTGCTGGTCGGTGGCTGGAATCCGGGCAGTGGTCAGTTTGGAATTCTGCCGATGATTGCCGGTTCCACTGCCATTGCCGGCGGAGCACTCCTCGTGGGGACGCCGCTCAGCCTTGGTGTCGCCTTTGTCACTGCCGTCTTTGCCCGGGGCAGAATACGGCGCGTTCTGCTCAGTTGCGTGCGGCTGATGTCTGGAGTCCCGACGGTGGTCTACGGTTTTGTCGCTCTGATCTACCTGGTTCCTTTCATCCGCAGCCAGTTCCACAGCGGTTCCGGGTTCTCCATCCTCACATCTTCCCTTGTACTCGGGCTGCTTATTTCTCCAACCATGATTGTGCTCTTTGTCAGTGCCCTGGATGGTGTTGATCCCCGTGCCCGGCGTGCTGCTGCGGCCCTCGGGGCTACGCCGGCACAGCGATTACTTTACCTGCAGCTCTCTGAGGCGCTTCCCGGCCTGCTTTCCGGTGTGGTGATGGGGCTCGGGCGGGCGATGGGGGATACCTTTATCAGCCTCATGCTGGCGGGCAACAGTATCAACATGCCCGGCGGGGTGCTGGAGAGTGCCCGAACCCTCACCGCGCATATTGCCCTCGTCATGGCGGTAGATTTTCACAGCCTTGAGTTTCAGTCCATTTATCTCTGTGGCTTCGTGCTCTATCTCTTCACCTTTATGCTGGTGCTGATCCTGCGTGCGGTTAACCACAGGTTTCAACGGGGGAGGGTGCAGTGAAAAGATTTGCTGAACTTTTATTGGTGATATTTTCCTGGCTGGCGCTGCTGGTGTTTGCGGCCTCCTTTCTCTCAATCTTTGTTGTTCTGCTTCTCCGTGTGAGGGGGCTGGACGCAGTCTCTCTCTTCTTTGGGGATACACCTCCGGTGGATGCTCTGCTGCACGGACTGCCGGTATTTGACGGAATTTATCCCGCGCTCCTCGGCACCGTCAGCGTAGTAATGGTCGCCGTACTCTGTGCGGTGCTGCCGGGGATCTTCACGGGGATCTACCTTGCCGAGTTTGCCGGGCCGTGGGCTCACCGCATTGTCAACCTGCTGGTGGATGTCCTCGCCGGTCTGCCCTCCATTGTGGTTGGACTTGCGGGCTTTTCCTTTATGGTGTTGCTCCACAACCTTTTTCCCGGGGCACCTGGTCCCTGCATGGCCTGGTCGGCGCTTGCTCTTGGTTTCCTTGTCCTGCCCTATCTGGTACGTACTACTGAGACCGCTCTGCAGGCAATTCCCGCAGAACTGCGACGCACTGCGCCGACACTTGGAGCCACAAAGGTGCAGAATATCTTTTTTGTTCTGCTGCCGTTCCGCGCGAAAGATCTGCTCGGCGGGGTGATTCTTGCCACCGGTAGAGCGGCGGAGGATACCGCGGTGATCATGCTTACCGGTGTGGTGGCCTCGGCTCCAGGGATGCACTCCCTGTTCAAGCAGTTCGAAGCGCTGCCGTTCTACATCTACTATATGTCGTCACAATACAGAGACCTTGCAGAATTGCAGTATGGCTTCGGTGCCTCTGTCACACTGCTGCTCCTCTGTGGACTGTTCTTTGCCGCAGCGTTTTTGCTGCAATCTTATGTTTCGTTTCGTTTTCGGGGGTCTTCATGGCTGCAAAAATAATGGTGGAACAGCTCTCCTTTTCCCTTGGTGGCAGGGAGCTGTTACATGATATCTCCATGGAGGTAGAGGAGAATATCGTCTGTGCTGTCACCGGACCTTCCGGCTCCGGGAAGACCACTTTTCTCTCTCTGCTTAACCGCCTCTCAGAAGAGGAGGAGGGCGGTGAAGTGTGTGGTAGAATCCGCATGGTACTTGATGGAAAACTGGTAGATATTCATCGGCACTTGACTCCCTCCATGCTGCGTAGAAAGGTGGCAATGGTGTTTCAAAACCCTGATCCTCTGCCGATGAGCATCCGGCGGAATATCGCCTTCCCCCTGCGGTTGCGCGGCTGGAAGAGAGGAAAGATTGCAGAGCGTACCGAAGAAGTATTGCGTATGGCCCATCTCTATGATGAGGTAAAAGAACGATTGAATATCGATGCCCGCCGCCTCTCCGGCGGTCCGCAGCAGCGACTCTGCATTGCCCGGGCTCTCGCCGGAGAACCGGAGATACTATTGCTCGACGAACCCACATCCTCTCTGGACAGGGAGGCGGCCGATAAAATTGAGACATTGATTGAGGAACTGGGCAAAAAACGCACAGTGATACTGGTTTCTCACCATGAGGCACAGATCAAACGGGTGGCTTCGCAGGTGTGGCGAATGGAGGATGGCAGGCTGAGTGTGGTGGAGTGAGGAGGAACTCTTCTCTTGCTGAAAAAATTGTCGAGTACAAACAATAATGCCCCGCCTGTATTAAGGCGGGGCATTATTGTTTCAAACTTTTAAGCCTTAAAAATCATTTCTTAAAATCCTGCTCAAATTCATTCACCGCATCCTGCAGCAGAGTTGCAGTATAAACCATGGTTGGTCCGCCACCTAAAGCGGTCGCAACCAGTGCTGATTCGAGGATTTCATCCCGGGTTGCACCTGCCTGGTATGCCTGGTAAACGTGGATGACAATACAGTATTCGCAGCGTGCATAGACTGCAACAGCAACACATATCAACTCTTTTGTTTTGGCGTCAACTGCGCCTTTTGCACAGACAGCACTGTCAAAACCACCAAAGGCGCGAATTGCGTCCCCCTGCTCTTTGGCCAGGCTGGCCATACCACTTTGCGCTTTCTGCAGAATTTCACGTACATCGTTCATGATGTTACCTCCATAGGCTGGAATTTAAAGTCCTTCTCTTATGGGAACCTTGAATAACCAGTCTTTCGCCCATATTCTTCGTTACAGTCAAAAATTTATCCTCGGAATATCAGTCATATACCTGCGGTAAATTTTCTCCTGTGCCTCAAATATGAACGAAATACAAGATTATTCAAGGTACCCTTATGCGGTGTTGAGTAATGCTGCGGGTATTATAGCAATTAGTTAAATAGTTGCAACTCTTGATAACCTTTGCTGTGTTGACAAAAGAACAGCAGTATCAGCGATCTTAATTCCTTTTATTTAAAATGTAGGATACAGGATTGTTTTGCCATTTGCCACGACGTGTCAGGGAAAAGGCTCATATCCGCTTGAATCCGGAACTATTAAATGAAGGAATTTATTGAAATAGCGGCTTGTTTATTGTACAAAGCCCAGTCTTATTCCGTGTTTTTTCGGGCCCGGCAAGGGCCTGAATTCTCCCGTCAAAGAAAATGAGCATACTCTTTTCAAACCTCGCCTGACCCGCGGTGTCAGCTTCTGCTGGCCGCCTCTGTCTCTTCTGGTTTTCTTTTCTCTTTTCACAGCTGTTTACAGCGAGTTTTCTCTTTCCTGCTTCCGTAACAGGGGGTTGCACTCCATTGTTGCGCGGGAATTCTGTTAATTTTTTTTAGATAAGGAGTATGTGATATCATGAAAAATGGATATTCAGTTGCGGCTTTTCGCGGTGATTTACTGGGAGGACTGACCGCAGGGATTGTCGCTCTCCCACTCGCTCTTGCCTTCGGCGTTGCCAGTGGTGCGGGCGCGGTGGCGGGGCTTTATGGTGCGATTGCACTGGGACTTGTCGCTGCTATCTTCGGGGGTACTCCGACCCAGGTTTCAGGGCCGACCGGACCGATGACGGTTATTTTCGCGGCGGCGGTTGTCGCCTTTCCCGGTGATATGGATTCCATTTTCACCATTGTTTTTTTCTCAGGGATTGTGCAGATCGCTTTTGGCTATTTTAAGCTGGGAACCCTCGTTCGTTTCATGCCTTATCCGGTTATCTCCGGTTTCATGAGCGGTATCGGCGTTATTATTATCCTGCTGGAACTTACTCCCCTGCTTGGCCTGCCAGGCCTCGGATCTCCGGTGGCTGCGGCAACTGCGCTTCCCCATATTTTGATGCATGCAAATTCCTCAGCCTACCTTCTCTCTCTTTTGACCGTACTGATTGTATTTCTCACTCCGGCGCGGATCTCCCGCTCGGTGCCCTCTCCACTTATTGCTCTCATTGTCGGTACTGTTGTCTCGCTGGTGTGGAAAATGGATGTGAATACCATCGGGGATATTCCTCAGACACTGCCGAATATCCATCTGCCGCACTTTGCCCTGATTGACCTGCCCCGTATCATCGGCATGGCAGTGGCGCTGGCGCTGCTCGGGACCATTGACTCTCTGCTCACCTCTGTGGTTGCAGACTCCATGACCAAGACCCGTCACCAACCCAACCGAGAACTGTTTGGTCAGGGACTCGGCAACATGGCTGCGGCTCTGATAGGCGGTCTGCCGGGGGCTGGTGCCACAATGCGGACGGTGGTCAATATTAAAGCCGGTGGTACAACCCGTATCTCAGGGTTTACCCATGGGCTGGTGCTGCTTGCCATTCTGCTTGGTCTCGGTCAATACGCTTCACATATTCCTCAGCCGGTACTGGCAGGGATACTGATGAAGGTTGGTATAGATATTCTCGACTACCGCCTGCTGCGTATGATCCGGACTGTGCCGAAAACCGACCTGCTTGTCATGTGTGCGGTCTTTCTCATTACGGTGTTTGTTGACTTGATTGAGGCTGTTGGCGTGGGTATCACCCTCGCATCGCTGATGACCACCTGGCGGATTGCTAAACAGTCCAGCATCAATATTGAAGGGACGGAAGGCGGCGAATACAATAACGACCTTGAAAGCGAGCTGCAGCGGGAGACCGATTATCAGATCAGGACGATTACCGTGGAGGGTGCTTTCTTCTTTGGAACCACTGCGAAGATGCAGGAACACGTCAGTAAACTGATGGGAACAAAAGTAGTTATTATCAACTGCCAGCATGTTCCTTTTATGGACCTCTCCGGTCTCTATGCTCTCTCAGAGATGATTGACCGGTTGAAATCTGAAGGAATTAAGCCTCTGCTGGTTATGCCGGAAGACAAAAAACTGGATGAACAGATTCTAAAACTGGGGCTCGGCCAAATGCTCGGGAATGATGGTATTCATTATAATTATGAGGATGCCCTGCAGCTTGCCTTTGAATACATTTCCGATGATTGAGTAATACAGAAGATGGTTTTCAGCTCTCCTCCATAAAGTTATAAAAAAAGCCCCCATCCTGAAAAA
>JBFHIO010000018.1:0-12053 GCA_041596435.1 Desulforhopalus sp.
TTGATTGATGTAATGTCGGGGTTTGCCCTGTGCAGCTTTTGACAGATTTTCAGGACTGCTTCCGAGGTCAGGAAGGGGTCCCCGCCGCCCTTGACGTAGAGGTTCCTGTCCCGGTCGAGATAGAGCAGCGTTGAAAAACGGTACTCTGCGCCGAGTTGTTCAAGGGCAACGAGGCTGGTGAGAATTTTCAGGGTGGAGGCGGGCGTAAATTTTTCATCCGCCCGGTAGCTCAGCAATTTATGACCATCAACCAGGAAACCGCCGTTCTCCACCATGTGTATGGCCAGGTCTTGACTTCTGTCCTTCGGCATTACAGCACCACAGGCTGTGGTGGGAAGAAGAAAAAGTACAGTCAGCAAAACAATGTAAAAGCTTGACCTGAGCATAATTTTCACACCTGTTAAAGAGGAGACCACCCCTCTTTGAGAATTTTTATTTTCTGAACCTCAGAGGCTGCGAGTCCGAAGATGGCTTCAATTGCTTCAGCCGGTTTTGCTCCAGGAACCGCAGGCTCACTGATTACGGAGAGCAGGAGATCGTCTCCTTCTATCTCTAATGAAGAAATCTGTGGACGGATATCAATTTCCTGCATTTTCTTTTTGCGTTCCCGTTTAACAAGAAATTGCGGTGCATTGAGGAATGCGGCAAGAGCACTGTGTTGTTGTTCTCCTATTGGAGAGCCGTAAGAAATCCTATAGTTGACTCTAATCTTCAGAGGCATTTTCCCGCTGTGCAGTTCAAGTTTCTGGATCTCAAGCCCCGGAGGCAGAGTTGTGTTGAGGCGTTCTGCGGTTCCCTTGAGATCAGGAAGTGGCTGCTTCAGGTCCATAATGAAAAACTCGGCAAGACTTTCAGTTCCAACCGGGAGTGCCGGACCGAAAGAAACTTTCGGTGACGGGTTGAAGCCCTGACTGAAATGAACCGGAATATCTGCTCGCCGCAGAGTACGGAAGACCAGTTGTAGAACCTCAAGATGACCAAGATAGCAAATTCTCCCGCGACGGCTGTAGTGAACTATATATTTGAAGTGCTGGTTGGATGGAGATTCCGGCGCTTCCGGATTGCTGACTGCAGGAGGCAGTTCCCCGTTGCGGTTATGGACGATGGGGTGAATATCTTTAAAGTTGCAGACACCGCACTGGTTGCAGTCGTTATAGCGGCAGTCGGGGGTGTAGACTCCCCCAAGGGCACGGTGCCATTCTTCTTTCAGAAACTCGGTATCAACCCCTGCACTTAAATGTGACCATGGCAGGATCTCATCCAGGTCGCGCTCACGCAGATAATCATCAAGGTCGAGTCCGATGGCCTCACCGGCGTCGAGCCAGTAATCAAGATTAAAATACTCTGTCCAGGCGTCGAGCCGGGCGCCTTTTTTCCACGCTTCAACTATCAGGGGGGCAAGGCGACGGTCTCCACGGGAGAAAACTCCTTCGAGCCAGCTCACCTTTGGTTTATGGTACTTCAGGTTGCTGCCTTTCCGCGGCATACTGTCCTGGAGCAGATGGATTCGCTGAAAACTCTCTTCTATTCCAATCTGGCGCTGCCACTGAAACGGGGTGTGCGGTTTGGGGACGAAGGTGCCGACGCTGACGTTTACCTGTGGCAGCGGCCCTCTCTTTTTCCCTTGAACGGCGAGGGCATGACCCTCTCTGCCGGCCTGCAGCACTTTGCGAACCAGGTCCGCCATGGCGACGATATCCTCATTCGTTTCAGTGGGGAGACCGATCATGAAATAACATTTGATCAGCATCCAGCCGAGCCGGAAGGCGTCATTGCAGGTGGCGAGCAGGTCTTCTTCAGTGATTCCCTTGTTGATTACCTGACGCAGACGTTCTGAACCTGCTTCGGGGGCCAGGGTAAAGCCCGTTTTCCTTACCCTCTTGATCTGCTCCATTACGGAGGGGGTAAGGGTCCCGACCCGCATGGAGGGCATGGCAATACTGATGTTTTTACTTACAAAAGAGTCCATCAGCGGGGCGAGAGTTTGATCGAGGCAGGAATAGTCCCCCGTGGAGAGAGAAAGCAGTGCCAGCTCCTCAAAGCCGGAGTTGCCAAGTCCCTCCTTTGCCAGTTCAATCACCTTTTCAGGTGTACGTTCACGCACGGGCCGATAGGTCATCCCGGCCTGACAGAACCGGCATCCCCGGGTGCATCCCCGCGCCACCTCTATGACGAAACGGTCATGGACGGTCTTGGCGTTTGGCACAAGGGGGTGAGTGAGAAAGTCGGTGTCGTTCAGGTCTGGCAGAATTCGACGCGAGATTGTGGCCCTGGAGACATCTCCATCAATACGCTCAATACTTTCAATACGGTTGCCTTTCATTCGTGGCTGGAAATGGGAGGGGATGTACATGCCTTCCACACTTTCCAGCAACCGCAGTTTTTCAGTACGACTGCAGTTGCGATTTCCCCGCAACACCTCTGTCATATCAAGTATAGCCTCTTCACCATCACCAAGGAGCACGGCATCAAAAAAATCGGCTATGGGTTCGGGGTTGAGGGCGCAGGCTCCGCCGGCGATAAGTAATGGATCGCTGTCACTGCGGTCTTTGCTGTAAAAAGGAATATTTGCAAGATCGAGCATGGTGAGGATATTGCTGTAGCAGAGTTCATAGGCCAGAGTGATCCCGATCATATCAAACTCGGCGAGCGGATGTTCCCCTTCAAGGGTAGTGAGAGGAAGTCCTTTTTCCCGCAGAAGTTGTTCCATATCCGGTGCAGGTGCATAACAGCGTTCCGCGAGCAGGCCGTCCCGCTGGTTGAGAATATGATAGAGGATCTGCAGTCCCTGATGAGACATTCCTATTTCATAAAGGTCGGGAAAAGCGAGAGCGATGCGGACATCAGCACTCTCCCATGGACGGGTGACCGAGTTGAATTCCTGGCCGAGATAGCGACCGGGGCGGGAAACTGAAGAGAGAAAAGCTGAATTTGTTGTATTTGACATAAAAAATAGAAGATAATTTATAGGTTTACGGCAACACTTCAAAATAGCCTGTTCCGGCGGAAGAGGTGATGAAGAGGGGCAGAGAGATACTTGAATTCGGTTGACTTTTCAAGTGATTGTGTTGTATTCAAATGTGTTTAACAATAAAACATTTTAATAAGATTTACTAAAGGTTCTCCCATGAAAAAGATTCTGCTTTCGGCGGCACTGGCGCTCTCCTGTGGACTTATTTCACCGTTGGGTGGTGTTGCAATGGCTGCACATTACAGCATTGATCCGGTTCAATTCACAAGGCAGGCGGAAAATACTGAGGTCCTTTCTTTCAAAACAGGACCTGGGACGAAATATAATATTTTTGACCTTAAAGGTCCCAGTCCGCGGCTGGTCATTGATTTTGACGGAGGCCAATATACCGGGCAGAACGGGAGAGTTCTGAAGAATTCAACCTTTGTGCGCCAGATTCGTTCTGCATGGCATAAGTCTCCGGAGAAAACACGGGTGGTTATTGATCTCATGCCGGGCCAGAACGTGAGTTTTACCGACAGTCTGCAGGGCGGAGTGCTGAAGGTTGTCCTGAGCGGGCACGGTACGGCTGCTTCTGTTCCTGCTGTGGCAAAAGATGCAGGAGTTGCTGTGTCGACAGCATCCCCTCAAAAAATTGCAGCGAGAACTCCCAGTAAAAAGCCGAGTGCAAAGGCCGGCGGCGGGGAGTTGCGTAAAATTACTTTCACTGGAAGCAAGAGTGAAGGTGAACGTATTAATTTCGCTCTGAACGGATTTCATCCTCCCGTTATCACCACCGGAGAGGGAATGACCCCGCAGGTTTTTTGTGAATTCAAGGATGCCACCCTTGCTGATGGTGTTAAAAGTATTGTTCCTCCAGGTGGCGGACTGGTCCAGAAGGTAGAGATCAAGAAGGAAAAGGGCGGTGTGCGGGTTTCTCTTGATCTGGTGAAAAACAAGGATTTCAGTCTGCATCAATATTTTTATCGTGACACCAGCACGTTCACTCTCGTCATCAAAGAACTTGCACCGGGGGAGACGAACTGAGGAGTGATCTTCACCGCTTCCTCTCTTTCCCGACAGTGTTTATAAAAGGGTTGTCCTGAAAAAGGCAACCCTTTTTTTTGCGGCATTTTACGGGCGATATTGCCGAAAATACCTTGCAGGCCGGGGAAGAGAGTAAGATTCTGCTTCGCGACGAGTTTCAATGCGGGAGAGATTCAACCCGATGCGACTGTTCCAGGGGAGACCGGTGATGGTAATGGTGCCGGGCTGGCGGCATTGAACCGTATCCTCATCTGGATTTTCGGGAGCAGGCATTTTCATGTCAGTATAGTTGACGGTGGCCAGCTCATCGTTATCAAGATCTGTAATGACGCGCTCTACAAGCTGCTGCAGCTGCGGGTTGATAAGCAAATGATCCCGTGGCCCTTCTGGAGAGTCTGTTTTTACTGTAATCCAGACTCCGCGATTTTCTTTATCCTGGCGAACATCAACAATGCGGTTTGCTCCATAGCTGACCCGTCCCGTCAGCCAGTTGCCCCAGTGACTCTGTATCAGAAAAATGGGAAGTTTATTTTTCAAGACAAAAGAGTCCATCCCCCCTTCAATATATTCTTTTGTCAGGGTGTTTATTGCCTGATAATGACGGCGGTTTCCAGCTGTGCCCCACACCAGCTGTCCCAGTGGATTGGTGACAATAAACTTGTAATTTCCCGGTAGAGAAAACTGGAGAAAACCCTGCAGTCTGCGCTTTTCGAGGGGAGATTCGTAGTCCACCTGGACATCGGCAACGAGAGTTTTCGGGCAGAGTGCATCGCGGGCAGCCATTGTATCAAGAACGGTTGCAAATTGCGGGGCAGTCTCCTCCGGGACCAGAGTTCCGCTCCATTGTCCATTTCTGGCACAGCCTCCGAGCAGGAGGGTAACAACAGTGCCGAGAACAGCGGCGTAACGGAGAGTCCGGCGTTTATTTGAGGGCGTTGATTTTTGCACGGAGTCTCTCTTTTTCTTTATTGTCATCGCTGGCTTTCCAGGCGTCCTTGTAATATTTACGGGCATCCCGGAGACGTTTAAGAGCGGAGTATACATCGCCGAGGTGCTCCATGATCAGGGCGTTATCGGGAGTGATATGCAATGCCCTGCGCAGGGAGTCTGCCGCCTCGCGGAGTTTCCCCTGTTTGTAAAGCACCCAGCCAAGACTATCGAGAATAAAACCATTTTCGGGTTTAAGCTCATTGGCGCGGGTGACATAGTCAAACGCTTTGTCGAGCTTTATCCCCTGATCTGCCCAGCTGTAACCCAGGAAGTTGAGAGCTTCGGCGTGATCAGGATCCAGCTCAAGAATCTTTTCCATGGAGCTGATGGCCTGAGCTTCGATTCCCTGCCGTTCATAGAGAAGCCCTGTTTCGTAAAGCAGCTGCACGCTGTCCGGGTAAAGTTTACGGCCTTCCTCAAGATACTCTTTGGCTTCACGCATTTTTTCCTGGGACTGTAACAGAGAAGAGATGAGAGCGTAGAAGAGGGGAGAGCTGTGTTCGTGATCGGCGATGTACTCTTTCAGGTTCCTGATCGCTTTGTTGAATTCCTTCAGCTCTTCGTAGATTCGTGTCTGCAGGTAGACGCTTTCTTCGAAGTCTTCGCTGTCACTTCCAATTTTTTTCAGGGTAGCAAGGGCTTTTTGTTTCTTCTGTTCCTGATATTGGAGCAGACCAAGGAACCACGCCGCATCATTTTTTCTTGGGGTGTCAAGCAGGGATGCAAGCAGTTTCTCTGCCTCCTCATTGCGTCTCTGTTTGAGATAGAGGCTGGCGCGGAAGTAGTCGATAGTGGAGATATTGTCGCTGAAGCTGCGCAGACGGTCCAGCTCCTGTTCCGCATCAGTATATTTCTGCTGGTCAATGTAAAGCTGGGCGAGATTAACGCCTGCTCTTTCATCGTGTGAATCATGCTTGAGCATCTGTTTGAACACCTCTTCCGCTTTGTCATATTTCGATCTTATACGGTAGAGGGAGGCAAGTTCAAAAGCGATGGCGTTGGACCATTCCTGTTTGAGAACGATCTCATATTGTTTTGCCGCGTCAGTAAAACGTTTCTGTTCGGCAAGGATTCTGGCGAGAGTAATGCGCGGGGCGATGGTATCTTCATTGGTGAAAACAAATCTCTGAAGCAGCTCTTCCGCTCTGTTCAGCTCACCGAGTCTTACATAGAGGATCGCCAGGCGGTTGGTGATTTCTTCGTCAGCCGGGTTAATCTGAAGAACTCTGCGAAAATTTTCGGCGGCTTTTTTCGGGTCGTTCTGCTCTAAAGCAACGGTACCCTGCAGCTGCAGCCAGTCAGTGTCCTCCGGTGCCTTTTCAAGTCTGGTCGTGAGCCATTTCCCCGCATCGTCATAGCGTTCCATCTGCATCATCAGCAGGGGGAGCTTTCGTTCAATGTAGCGGGTGTCCGGGGCGCAGACCAGAGACTTCTGGTAGAACTCCAGCGCCTCTTCATACCGGTGATCATATTCGGCCTGGGAGCCCCAGAGGAAATAGAACCAGGAGCAGTTGAGATCAAGAGGATCTTCTGGTGCAGTATCCTGGAGAAACTCCTCTGCGGAGGATTCTGTGGCGGTGGGACGTATGGGGCTTTTAGCAACCTTGTGCCCGACACGGCGGGTATCTTGAAGAACCTTCTCTACCACTGGAGCCTGGGAGGAACTTCCCTTGTCGCTGTGAAAAATGGTGGTGCAACCCTGAGAAAGCAGCAGGCCGGCAGCGAAAGTGGTGACGCTGAGGCGTGCTGCAGCAGAGAGGAGTGTGAATCTCAAGTTCATCAGGTTGTTTTTATGTTGTTGAGCAGCGGCATGAGATTCTTTTGCAGTTTCTGCTGGATATCTTCTATTTCACCGGAGCTGTCAATTCGTGTGATCCACGGAAAAGAAAGAGATTTGAATATTGCGTCCACCTTTTCGAGGCTCTCACGGGTTTCAAAGTCGTTGGGCTGTTCTCCTCGATCAGTAGTGATCCGTCGGAGACAGATGGCGAGGGGGGCATGCAGAATAAAGGCGATGTCCGGGGCCGGTGCAAACGCATTTTCTTTCAGCAAAAACTCGGTTGAGAATCCATGCAGGCTCTGATAGGCAACGGTGGAGAGGAAGTAGCGGTCGCACAGGACAATTTTTCCTGCCGCAAGGGCCGGTTGAATGCAGTTTTCAAGATGATCTCTGCGGTCCTGCAGGAACATCTCAAGTTCTTTTTCCGGTGACAGTTCATTGCGGGAATAAAAGTGCTCTCGCAGAGCCCGGCCATGTGGGCCATCGCTGGGCTCTCGGGTCATCAAGACCTGATGTCCGGCGTTTTCAAGCCATTGTGCAAGCAGGCGCAATTGACTGCTCTTGCCTGTGCCGTCGGCACCTTCAAAGACAATAAAAAGACCTCTGTTGCAGTGCGTGTTTTGCATAAGTGTGTGGGGGGCTTTCAGCGTGTTCTTGTTTGTTTAGGCAACATTACGTTTCAGAGCAATAATATAGCGCAAAAGCTTCGTAATATCGATATTTTTCATGAAACGGAAGGCCCTCGCGGAGAATGGTTGATCTGACGTGTCACGGAACAGGCGGGAATGGGAGCCTTCGTGAATTACAAACCAAAGCCGGTACAGTCAAAGGCGTTTTCAAGATGCTCAAGGAGAGGTTTACAGTCCCGTTGCTGGATGATACTTATGACATCAAAGCGAATGTCTGCATCGACCTGGTTCTCCTGCAGCCAGCACTCTGCCGCACGGGTAATCTGTCCCTGTTTGCGGCGATTGACGGCTGAGGCGGGAGAACCAAATTTTTCCGAGCTGCGTGTTTTTACTTCAACGATGGCAAGGCAGTTGTCTTTTTCCGCAATAATATCGATTTCTCCATATTGGCAGCGCCAGTTGCGGGCGTGGATTTTGTAGCCCTTTCGCTTCAACTCCGTGGCTGCCATCTCTTCCCCCGACTTACCGAGGAGCTGGCGCAGCATCGACATACTCTTTTACTCCCTTGAAGGTGCGCCGGTGTGCCGGGCAGATTCCATATTTTTTGATGGCGTTGCGATGTTCACGGGTGGGATACCCTTTGTGCTTTGCGAAGTTGTATTGCGGATATTTTTCGTGCAGTTCGCAGAGAAGCTGGTCCCGGTGGGTTTTAGCGATGATACTGGCTGCGGCGATGGAAGCACTGCGACTCTCCCCTTTTATCAGAGGAAGCTGAGGCAGTTGCATGTGGGTAGAGAATTTTCCGTCAACAAGGAGACAGTCCGGTGGAATCGACAGGTTTAATACAGCGCGCTTCATTGCCAGCAGGGAGGCCTGTAGAATATTGAGTTGTTCAATCTCAATGACACTGCTGATTCCAATACCAATAAGAGCATCAGATTCTAACAGTATACTTCTGAGAAGGAGCAGCTTTTTGTGAGACAACTTCTTGGAATCAACCCAGAGAGAAGTTTCTCCTTTGCGGGGAAGAATAACCGCCGCCGCGACGACAGGGCCGGCGAGGGGGCCTCGCCCGGCTTCATCCGTTCCGGCAACAGTTTGCCAGCTGGAAGCATAGAGATGCTTCTCAATGGCAAAATTATCCCCGGTGGCCTGAAGAAATTGATGTGGTATTTGCAAGTCCATGGATTGGACAGGAAGAGGGGACGCAACAACGCCGTCGCGGGGAAAACTCCCGCGACGGTGAGGTAGTAATGGAAGTGCCGCCTGGACTTATCGGTTGATGCCGCGCTCGCGAATACGAGCAGCTTTACCGGTACGGGTACGCAGGTAGTAGAGGCGTGAACGGCGTACACGTCCTTTCGTGATCCGTTCAATTTTCTCAATGCGGGGATTGTGAAGGGCAAAGGTTTTTTCAACGCCGACACCGTGAGAAATTTTACGCACGGTATAGCTTGCATCCATGGTTCCACGCTTGCGCTTGATAACGACGCCCTGGAAAATTTGGATACGCTCTTTGCTGCCTTCGAAAATGCGAATATGAACTTTTACATTATCTCCCGGACGAAAATCGGGAATGTCAGTCCGCATTTGTTCTTTGTTAATTCTGTCAATAATAGTGCTCATGGGATTATGTCAGGTTAAAGTCTCAGGAGGTTTCCAGTTACCCCGTAATTTAAGATCCAAGCAGTCGGTCAACAACAATCGACGCTGCAGATCTCACCGAGAGATGATTGTACTGTGTTCCGCCCTGAATCGGCGGCAGACTGTAATCAGCTCTTTGTAATATTTCCGGTGCGAGCCCGTGTGCTGTTCCAAAAAGGATAAGCACTGGTTCTTTATCACCGATTCGTTCTCGTAATTCCTGCCATGGCAGGGTGTTTTCCCGCTCAATGGCGCTGGTGGTAATAATCAGCGGTTTTCTGCCGAATTTCTGCTCCAGCTGTTCCTCAATCTCATCAAGGTTCCACACAAGGCTTACTCGGGACAGTGCTTCTTTCCGAGCCGGGTTATATGTCGCGCCATGACCGTGGAGCCAGTGATCAAGAAGTTCCTCAACCATTGCATGCTGATCGGCCCATGGAGTAGAAATGAAGTAGCGGGCTACTCCGTAGGTGCATGCCATTCGGGCAATGTCATGAATATCGAGATTCGTAACGGCTGAGCCGATAATCTCTTTATTCTTATTCATCACCGGATGGTGGATCAGCGCCAGATAAAGGCTTGTCTCACCTTCACTCATTGTATTTCCCGGTGTTGAATTGACCGAATTTGCGAGAAAAGACCTGCCTTCTTCAGCAGTTTAATTTCAGCCGGACTGAACCTTTCCTCTTTTAGCAACTGAGGTCTTTTGTTCAGTGTATTACGGACTGATTCAAGGAAGCGGTAACGATCTATCTCTTCATGGTTTCCCGTAAGCAGCTCAGGAGGAACCTCAACACCTTCAAACTCCCGCGGGCGCGTATATTGCGGATGCTTCAGCAGGTTGCGGCTGAAAGTGTCTTTCCCGGAAGAATCTGCACAACCCAGAACATCGGGCAGCAAGCGGGTGACTGTATCCACAACAATCATTGCGCCGAGCTCCCCACCGGTGAGAATAAAATCTCCAATAGAGAGTTCTTCATCGACATACGAATCAATGAAGCGCTGATCAACGCCCTCATAGCGACCACAAACGAAGATAAGATGTTCTTCTTCGGCAGCAAATTCCTCCGCTGTCCGTTGATCAAATCTGCGTCCCTGCGGACTGAGGAGAATGGTACGTGTCTTCTTCTCAGCTCCCTGGCAACTTTTCAACGCTTCGCTTAGAGGTTCTGGCTTCATCACCATTCCCTCTCCGCCACCAAAAGGCCGGTCATCGGTCATCTGGTGCCTGTCATGGGCAAAATCGCGGATGTTGACCAGATTAACGCTGATCTGTTGCCGCTCAAGAGCCCGGCGAAGGATGCCTTCTTCCAGAGGAGAACGAAGCAGTTCTGGAAAGATGGTCAGAATATCAAATCTCATTCTGAACCTTTTTCCTCTGCATCTCCTCTCGTTGTATTTGCTTCCAGCAGGCCTTCAGGCGGATCGATAATCAGTTCCTTTTCACCACTCTGGACAATAACACCTTTTACCATGGGAATGTAAATTTCTTCACCCTGTTCTTTTTTAATTACAGCAACATCATGGGCGCCGTTATTAAAAAAAGAGTGAACTTTCCCGAGGACTTTCCCGGAAACCAGCTTTACTGATTTCCCGACCAGCTGATGCAGGTAATATTCATCTTTCTTTGTGGCAGGCAACAGGTCTTTGCGAATAATTATCCCGGAGCCGCGGACTTCTTCTGCTTTATTGCGAGTGGAAAAACCCTGAAAACTCAAAATAGCATATTTCCCCTGAACTCTGGCTTTTTCAATCACCAGTGGACGGGAAACTACGCCTTCTTTGCTGATCAGGGCGACTTCTCGATAAAGTTTCATGTTCTCTGGTTGCCCGGAGAAACACTGCATGGAAACTTCGCCCCGGATTCCCTGGGCTTTACGAATAAAACCAAGGAGCAGCCAGTCATCACTGGGAAGAGAAAAAGAATCCACAGATTATTCCACAATATCAAGACGGGATGTCAGGCCCTGTTTAGCAGCAGCCGCAGCAAGGAGATGACGCATCGCCCGCGCGGTGCGTCCCTGCTTGCCTATTACTTTGCCAAGATCCTCAGGGGCAACGCTCAACTCAAGATGGTAATTCTCTTCATCATCTACGAGTTGAACCTGCACCGATTGAGGGGCATCAACAAGTGAAGAGGCAACGGCAGCAATAAGGTCTTCCATTGCGTTACGCAGTCAGAGCCTTTTTCAAGATGCTTTTCACAGTGGTGGAGGGCAATGCGCCCTGACCAAGCCAGTTGTTCAATTTTTCTTGATCAATTTTGACTATAGCGGGATCTTGAAGTGGATCATAGGTCCCAAGAATATCAAGAAATTTTCCATCACGAGGGCTCTCGCCGTCGGCAACAATAATGCGGTAGAAGGGTTTTTTCTTTCTGCCTTGTCTGGTGAGACGAATACGTACAGCCATTCCGTTGTCCTTTGGTTGTTATTACTGTTGGCACCACGAAGGGTGAGTTGTTTAAAACTTTGTTTCTTGTGAAAAAAACAGGGTGCTGAGAGTTATCTCCGCCTCATACCCTTTGGTGCTTTTCTTCTTTTTATACCCGTAATTGCACCGGGCTTCCCACGAAATTTTTTCATCATCTTGAGCATTTCCGAGTAGCTTTTCAGCACACGGTTTACTTCGCTGACCTGTGTTCCTGAACCAGCCGCAATACGTTTTCTCCGGCTCGCGTTGAGAATCTGATGATTGGCCCGCTCTTTTTTCGTCATTGAGCGAATAATAGCTTCGGTCTTCAGCAGTTCTTTTTCATCCGGTTTCGGAGCATCTTTCAGTTGTTTCAGCTTGTTGATCCCGGGAACCATGTCAAGAATCTGCTCAAGGGAGCCCATTTTCTTGATTTGTTGAATCTGCTCAAGAAAATCTTCCAGCGTAAACTGATTTTTCCGCAGTTTCTTCGCCAGCCGGTCGGCCTCTTTGCGGTCAACAACCTTCTCTGCCTTCTCGATAAGACTGAGAACGTCGCCCATCCCGAGAATTCGGGACGCAACCCGATCCGGATGAAAAA
>JBFHIO010000019.1:0-11969 GCA_041596435.1 Desulforhopalus sp.
AGGTTTTGGGGGATTTAACAACACCGGGAAGGGGGGACAGACCGGCAGCCAGAGCGAAAATGCCGATGGATTCCGTTACAGCGAAGAAGATATCTTTCGTGACCTCTTTCGTGATCCCCAATTTGTCAACATGTTCTCCAGTATCCTGAACGATTTTCAACGTGCCGGATACCGCTCCAGTCAGACTTTTGTCAAGAAGAGCTTTTTTTCTAATAAAGGCGGGTTGCTCCGCAACGGTGCCGCCCTCGTGGCAGCCCTCGCCGTCCCGGCAATCAAAAGTGCAGCCCGCAGCAGCCTGAGATCAAATACTGAAAAACTCAAATCCTTCGGCAAGTCCCTTCGCCGGGGCTTTGGGAGAAAATTCCCTCAGTTCAAGGGACTGACCGGCAATTCTCATGACGGTGAAAACCAGCCGGGCCCCAGTGAACTTGATGTCGTGTATTACACACCCCTTTCAGCAGAGGAGTTGCGTGAAGGGAAAACCATTCAGGTGCAGGTTGCAAGTGAAGAAGGGGGAAGGAAAGCGGAGACTCTGCGGGTACACATCCCCCCCGGAAGCTCCGCAGGGAATAAACTTCGACTGCGCGGCAAGGGACATGTGGGTGGAGCAAATGGTCGACAGCGTGGTCACATCTATCTTTATCTTGAAAAAGAGTAAGGGAAACCCTGAACCCTGCAGAATCTTTCCATTCACTGCCTCCATCAGCCACTTGAAAAGCAGCCTGCCCCCCGGGCAACAGGCTGCTTTCTCGGAACCAGCCGTGCCGATGCATCACAGCAGGCAGGGCAAATTACAAAACAGTATCAGATAAACTGCTGCATGATTCCGTCAATCAGTCCATCCATATTTTCCGGCGTTGCCCCAATCTCACGACACCAGCGCTCCACAGGTTCACGCAGAGCGGGGTTGTCGAGATCTGCCAGCCGGGCCATTCGATGAGTACGACGGGCAAGGGCAAAAAGCATCTGTTCATGGGCAGGAAGGTGTAAAAAGGAACGTATTGGGGTAAGAATTTTTTTACGGTCCTCTGGCAGTTGCCCATCCACTTCTTGAAAAAGATTGAGCACATGATCATAGGGAATATGGCTGGTAACGCCCTCAAGGTTCTCAAGAAAGAGCAGCAGTTCGGCTGCAGTCTCCACCTCACCCATTTTATCAAACTCTCCCCTGCGATATTCCTCCGAAAGTGGAGCACCGGCAGGAAGACCAAGAGTCCGCAGGCGAATATAATCAGGATTGATCCGACTCATCGCCTCTGCCGTCTCAAGGGCATGCTCCCGCGAGAGAGCGCGGCCGCCAAGACCCGGAATATAATACTCTGAGAGCTGGATACCGGCCCCTTTCACCTTCAGACCGGCAACGATATGAGCTGCCTTGTCAGCCCCCTTTTTCACCCGCGCAAGCACGGCATCACAGGCAGACTCCATACCAATATGCACGCGATTCAGCCCGGCCTCAGCCATGGCCACCAGGTCTTCATCGGAAATCCGGGCAATGGTCTTCGAGCGGCCGTAGGTGGTCACCCGTTCTACATCGGGAAAGAGTGTCCGCAGGTGGCGCAGCAGTCGAATCATCTCCTCCGGCTTGATCATCAGGCTGTTGGCATCCTGAAGAAAAATGGAACGTATGCCGCCATTATAAAAATTTGCCGCGGCATACCACGCCTGCTCCTCCTCCGGGGTACGCAGAAGAATGGAGGAGAGTGGGCGCCCCTCCTTTTTCGCACGCTGCAGCTCATCAATATAATACTTCACCGTATCCACATCGCGCAGCACATCCTCTATCGGCCGACGGCTGAAAACCTCTCCCTTGTACAAAGAGCAGAAGGAACACTGGTTCCACGGACAGTTGCGGGTCACCCGAACCAGCAGACTCTCTGCCTCACTCGGCGGACGAATGGGACCGGTTTCAAAACCACAATATTTATCATTCATAAAATTTCTCTTCAGGGTACGTTAAGGGGTGGGATTACTTGAAAAGATTTCAAGGTTCCCGACAGCTTTTTCAGAAAACTGCACACGGTTCAAGGATCCCAAGTCTGTTCCCTGAACCGTTATGACAACGGTTTGCATCAAGCTGCAGTTGTCAACTGAGAGGAGAATCTGCATGGACAGTCCCACCCGAAACAAACGACTCGAAAACACCACCCTTCTTGTGACCACCATCACCGCATTTTTCGCGCCTTTTGCTATCACTGCCCTCAATATGGCACTGCCGACCATGCAGAAGGAGCTGCACATTGATGCCTCCCACATTGGCTGGCTCGCCACTTCCTATCTGCTGGCCATGGCGGTCACCATCGTCCCGGGGGGCCGACTGGCCGACATATACGGCCGCAGACGCTTTTTTTTCCTCGGCGTGCTCTGTTACACCGCCGGCTGCCTCGTCGGCCTCTTTGCCCCCTCCTTTCCGATTCTCCTCCTTTCTCAAGTTCTTCAAGGGGGCGGAAACGCTCTGACCAGTGTTACCGGCGTGATTATTCTCACCTCGGTGTTTCCCCCGGCCCACCGTGGCAAAGCACTCGGTATTTATGTCGCAGCGGTCTATGTGGGCCTCGCTACCGGGCCCCTCGCCGGCGGTGCCATCAATGACCATTTCGGCTGGCGGGCGATCTTTCTCGCCATGCTCCTGCCAGCCCTGCTGCTCCTCGTCATCCGTCTGAAAGGGGAATCGTATGGCCCGAAAGGAGTCCGTTTCGATCTCGTCGCCTCCCTTCTCTACATCACCTTTATTCTCTCAATCATCATTGGTGCCAGCCGCATCCTTACCCCTGCGGGAACTGGGCTCTGCCTCTTCGGTGCAGTGCTCTTTCTTCTTTTCATTCGTCACCAGCTCCATCACCCTTCACCCATTTTTGAGCTGCGCCTCTTTGCAACAAACCGCACGTTTACTTTTTCCAGCGCTGCCGCGCTGCTCAACTATTCTGCAACCTTTGCCATCACCCTGATGATGAGCCTCTATCTGCAGTATCTCCACGGCGTGAGCGCAGAGAAGGCAGGAATGCTGCTCATGGTTCAGCCGCTCACCATGGCCCTCACTTCTCCACTCGCAGGTCACCTCTCGGACCGCATCGGCCCGCGCCGGCCCGCCACCCTTGGCATGGTTATCACCTTCCTTGGCGTACTTTTCTTCACCCGCCTCACGGCGCAGACAGAACTGTACTGGATACTGGCAAACCTTCTTTTTCTCGGCATCGGCTTCTCCCTGTTCGGTTCACCAAATATGAGCGCTATTATGGGCTCAGTGAATAAAAGCGATTACGGACTCGCTTCACAGACAGTTGCCATCATGCGCATCTTCGGCCAGATGCTGAGTATGACCACGATGACCGTCGTCCTCACCCTCGTGATCGGCCAGCAGCAGATACAGCCCGAGCAGTACGGCCTCTTTCTCAAGAGTCTGCACATCGTTTACATTGTTTCGTCCCTCAGCTGTCTGCTGGGAATCTTCTTTTCGTGGAATAGAGGTGGAAGAACTCAAGAGAGGCTGAACAGCTCCTCGCGCTGAGCATAAAAGAAAACCCCGCCTTCACAGGAAGACGGGGTTGAAACAACAAACGGAATAGCAGGTTCCCTTACAATGCAGGCTCCTTCATCATTTTTTCTGACCGAGGATCAGGCTGCTTATCAATGGTAAACTCATTCAAACCACCGCCGAGGGCGACATAGAGGTCCACATTGTTGTTGAGAATCATCTGCCCCGTGCGAAGGACATTCTGCCGGCTGGTAAAACTTTCCCTCTCTGCGTCAAGCAGGGTGAGTCCGTCAACAATCCCTTCACGCATCTGCATATCAACAAGATACAGACGTCTGGCCACGGCCTCATCACTTCTGATTGTTGCCCTGACCTGTTTCTCCAGGGTTTCACGGCCCGCGAGGGCATTATCAATATCGGCAAAGGCATTCTGAATCGCTTTGGCGTAAGACTCCACTGCAATCTTCTCATTAACCTTCATCACTTCGACGTTGGCTCTCAGCTTCCCATAATTAAAGATTGGCAGATTCAATCGCGGCCCAAAAGTCCAAGTGCCGTTGTCACTGTCAAAAAGGTTGTCGAGATCAGTACTTGCGTACCCGACCGATCCCACAAGACTGATAGAGGGGAAATAGGCAGCCCTCGCAGCACCGATATTGGCATTGGCCGCCTTCAGGGCATACTCAGCCTCACGAATATCTGGACGGGCGAGCAACACCTCGGAGGGAAGGCCTGCAACCAGGGGCTGTTCTGGAAACTGATCCTTGAGGGAAAGCGCTTTCTCCAGTTTGAGCCGGGTCACCGGTTGTCCAATAAGAGTGCTCAGTGTATTACGGGCCTGTATCGATGCCCGTTTCTGTGCCTGATAATCAGCGCGGGCCAGCTCGATGGCAGAACGCATCCCCTGCAAAGTAGTCTCGCTGGCCGTTCCTGCGTCCACCTGCAGTTTCGTAAGATTCCAGGCATCCTCCCGTGTCTTGCGAACGTCTTTCGCCAGCACCATCAGTTTGTCAGCAATCCGCATTTCGTAATAGGCTTTAGACACGGCGGAAATAATCGACAGCTGCGCTGCGTCACGAGCCTCAAGAGTTCCCAGATAGGCGTTGAGTTTCGCGTCGCTCGCGTTCTTCACCCGACTGAAAAAGTCCAGTTCGTAGGAAGTAATATCGAGACCTACAGTGAAAGCATTATCCGTGGATGCACTGCCGTAATAGGAAAGATCCTCTGCAGTACGTGTCCGCGTTGCCGCAGCCCTTCCGTCCACTGCCGGCAGACGGTCACTGCGGGTAATACGATACTGCGCCCGGGCCAGTTCGGCGTTCAGGGCAGCGGTCTTCAGATCATGGTTGTTCTCCAGTGCCAGCGCGATAAACTGCCGCAGCTGCGGATCCTTGAAGTAATCCCGCCAGCCGAGGTCACGCACGGCCTGACTCCCGGCCTCCTGCTGTGCCTCAAGCGCCGTCCCAACCCAGGCCTCCTCCAGCGGCACATCCGGCCGCAAAAAAGAGGGGGCCAGTGAACAGCCACTTATGCCAAGGGTCACTGCGGCGGCAAGAAGAATATTTCTGCCCGTTCTTTTTTTCCCAGTCATGCATTATCTCCCTGCTGATTCCTGACAACAGTGTCCATTCTCTCCTTGACTACGAGGGGCGGAACAATACCATCTTCCCCTTCCGGTGCCGGCGAGCTCTCCGCGGCAAGCAGCTTCTGGAAGCCGTGTGGAGGTTCACGATAACCAAAGAGCTTCCTTACAACAATATAGAAGATCGGCACGAAAAGCACAGAGAAAATAGTCGCGGATATCATCCCTCCCATAACCGCCGTTCCAATTGCCCGCTGACTGGCCGAACTGGCACCAGAAGCTCGAACCAGCGGCACAACCCCGGCAATAAAGGCAAAGGAGGTCATGATAATAGGCCGATAACGCAGATGAGCCGCCATCAAAACCGAAGCGACAAGGCGCTTGCCCTCGGCCTGCAGATCTTTGGCAAACTCAACAATCAAAATAGCGTTTTTCGCCGACAGGCCAATAACGGTGATCAGCCCCACCTGAAAGTAAATATCGTTGGCCATACCCCGCGTCAGAACTGCAGCAACAACCCCGAGGAAACCAAAGGGAACCACCAGCAATACCGAAATCGGGATAGACCAGCTCTCATACAATGCGGCAAGACAGAGAAAAACAGAAAGCAGAGCAAACCCGTAGAGGTACAAAGACATGTTTCCCGCGCGAATCTCCTCCAGTGACAGTCCTGTCCAGTCAATGGCAATCCCTTTCAGGGCCTCTTGAAAGGCTGGAATGTCAGTGATTCCCATGGCAGCGAGCTGCGGCTTCAATTGTGGAGCCGCAACCATCTGTGACAGGTTATCTTTCAATTTTTGCATCTCTGCCATCGCCTCACCGGTACTGTGTCCCGGAGTAGCCTGACCGCTCAAGGCCATTGCCGGGTACCCCTGGTAGCGCCGGGCCTGCATCTGGCCATTCTTCCACTCCATGGAGATCAGTTCTGAGAGTGGAACATCCCCCCCTGTACCGGTATGAGCGGTTAAATTAAGTATATCCTGCGGCTGCATCCGAGAGTCGGCCTGCGCCATCATTTTAACCCTCTGCATCCGATCCCTGTTCGGGAAGTCTCCGAGATAGGCAGAACCAAGCATCTGCGAGAGGGTCGAAATTATATTATTCATCGGGACGCCTTGAGCATAAGCCGCATCACGATCAATATTGAGATGAAGTATTGGCCCGTCTTCCAGACCTTCGGGACGAACAGAGGTGACCACAGGGTTGCCCTGAGTTGCACCGAGGAGCAGATTCCGGACAGCCAGCAACGTCTCATGTCCCGCAGAACCACGGTCCTCAAGACGCATTTCAAAACCGGAAGAATTCCCCAGTTCAGAAATAGGGGGAGGTGAAAGAGCAAAGACAAAGGCATCACGAATGCCTCCGAATTTTACCATCATCCTGGCAGCAAAAGCCGAGGCACTCTGCTCCGGACGGGTCCGTTTACTCCAGTCTGTCAGCGGAACAAAGGCCAGCCCCATATTCTCACCCTGACCGGAGAAGCTGAAGCCCATGACATCGACAATGGTCTGCACCTCCTCCTGCGGCAGAATTATTTCTTCAATCTGCTTCATGACCTCCTGAGTCCGGCTGCGAGTTGCTCCCGCCGGCAGCTGCACGTTGAGGATGATGTATCCCTGATCTTCCTGGGGAAGAAAAGAGCCTGGCAGGAAGGTATAGAGCCAGACTGAAAAAGCGGTAATACCAAGGAATATAAACATCATCCCGTAGCTGAACCGCACCGCCCGTCGCAAAGTAGCCTCATATTTAACAGTAAGCCAGTTGAAGAAGCGGTTAAACAGACCAAAAAATCCCCCGGCTTCATGTCCTTCTTTCACCGGCTTAAGGATGGTCGCACAGAGTGAGGGGGTCAAAGAAAGCGCCAGAAAAGCAGAAAACGCAATGGCCGACATCATCACCAGCGAGAACTGGCGATAAATATTCCCGGAAGCTCCGGGGAAGAAGGCCAGCGGCAGAAAAACCGAAAGAAGAACAAGGGTAATACCGATAACCGCACCGGAGATCTGATCCATACTCTTGTGCGCGGCCTCTCTCGGAGAGAGCCCCTCGGCACTCATCAGCCGCTCCACGTTCTCCACCACAACGATGGCATCATCGACCACGATACCGATAACCAGTACAATGGCAAACATCGTGAGAACGTTGACGGAAAGGCCGAATACCACCATCATGCCCACCGCCCCAAGCAGAGAGATCGGGACCACAATAGTCGGGATAATGGTATAACGGATGTTCTGCAAAAACAACAGCATGACCAGAAAGACCAGCACAATCGCCTCAATGAGGGTATGCACCACTTTCTCAATGGAGAGCTCCACGAAAGTGGCCGTCTCATAGGGAATTTTCCAGCCGATTCCCTCGGGAAAATATTTTTCCAGCTCTTCCATCGTCTTTTTCACATTGGCAGCAACCTCTACGGCATTCCCGTCTGTGGAGAGCTGGATAGCAGTCCCCACCATTGGCTGGCCATCAAGACGACCCGAGGTAGCGTAACTCTCGTAACCAATCTCCACCGTCGCCACATCCTTCAACCGAACGGTAGAGCCCTCGCTGTTACTGCGTACGATGATGTTCTCAAATTCCTCCACGGTCTTCAATTGACCGGGGGCAAAAATCGTTGCTGTAATCAGCTGCCCCTCCACACCTGGCGCGGCCCCAATGGAGCCAGCCGGAATTTGTGCATTCTGGGCTTCAACCGCAGCGGCTACCTCGCTGCTGGAGAGACCGTAACTACGCATTTTTTCGGGGTTGAGCCAGATCCGCATGGAAGGCTCAGAACCGAATACCAGTGCATTCCCGATCCCGTCAATCCGCTGCAGGGCGGGCTGAATATTCCGCATGACATAGTCAGCGACATCCACCTGGCTGACGTCCGGACTCGTAGCAAAGGCCGCAACAAACATAAGGAAGTTGTTGCGGCTCTTTACCACCTGAATGCCCTGATCCCGCACAGCCTGGGGCAACCGGGCCTCGGTCACGCTCAAGTTATTCTGCACATCTACCTGCGCCATATCCTCATCGGTGCCGCTGTTGAATGTCAGTGTAACATCGCCGGTACCGTTGGCATTGGCTGTAGTCTCAATATAGTCAAGATCGTCAACACCGTTGACTGCCCTCTCAATAATAGAGAGAACGTTCTTCTGCAGTGTCTCCGCACTGGCACCGGGATAGGTAACCTTGATGGCGATCTGCGGAGACGCCACTGACGGGTATTGTTCAACCGGCAGAAACTGTGTTGCAACTGCCCCGCCGAGAATAATAAAAATTGCTACGACCCATGCAAAGATTGGTCGTTCGATAAAAAAATGAGACATGCTGTTCTCCTCGTCTGCTTACTTTTGAGCCTGCTTCTGAGGAGCTGCGGCTTCCTCACCCTGCGATTGAGCACTCTGCCCGGGCTGCACGCCCCAGGGAACGGGGATAACATGGGGGATGTGCATCATGCTCACCTTGATCATGCCATCTACCACAATGATCTCACCCTCTTTCAATCCGTCAGTTACCACCCAGTTTTCATTAAGAGATTGGGCAATCTCAACGTTTCTCGTTTCGTAGCTGTAGAGCTTGTGGCCATTCACCTCTTTCGCCTCGTCATCAACCGTGGCGACGGTGAGCAGATTCCCCTTTTCGGTACGGGCAACAGCCTGCTGCGGAATCAAAAAGACATTCTGAAGAGTCATCTGTGGAATTTCCACCCGTACATAGAGTCCGGGCATAAGAAAACCGTCGGGGTTGGGGACACTTGCACGAAGAGAGCCCTCTCCGGTAGAGGCATCCACTGCCACATCGGTGAAGAGCAGCTCTCCGGGATATTTATAGGGAGTGCCATCTTCGAGGAAAACCTTCAACTGCACCCCGAGGTGCTCATCGTCTCCCTGTGATTTTTTACTCAACAGCTCTTTGAGCCGCAGAATCTTGATGGCAGACTGACGCACATTGACATATAACGGATCAACCTGACGAATCTGCGCCATTTCCGTAGCACTCGTGCCGGAAACCAGTGCCCCGACAGTAACCTCCTGTTTTCCGATGTAACCGGAGATAGGAGCAGTAACCGTACAGTAATCATAGTTGATCTGCGCCTGTTCAACAGCAGCGCGGGCAATCTCGATATCGGCGTTGCTTACCGCGAGAGTCGCTTCGGCCTGGTCAAACTGCTGGGTGGAAACAGCCTTTACCTTCACCAGCTTGCGATAACGTTCTACATCCGCCAGATTAACCCTTTTCTGAGCGATGGCACGTGCGAGTGAACCTTTCGCGGAGTCAAGGATTGCTTTATAGGAGCGGTCATCTATTTTAAAGAGAACATCCCCCTTCTTCACAAACGAACCCTCTTTAAAGAGACGCTCCTCAACAATTCCCGTGACCCGGGCCCGAACAACCGCATCTTTCGACGCTTCCAGCCGTGCCGGCAGATTTTCTGTAATATCAATCGACTGTGCCTTCGCCGTAATGACTCCCACCGGCAGAGCCGGCGGCAGATCTGCAGCGAATGCGAATTTCGCTGAAAAAAGTCCTGCAGCGCAGGCTGCGGCGGCCATCAGGGTAATAAGAAGCACCCTTGAATTTACTTTTGCTGTCTCTTCCATCCTCTCTCTCTCCTTTCTGTAAACAAAAATGACGCAATTGGGTGGAGTTCACCCCCCAGGTGCTGTCAAATTCAGCAAATAATATGTTGACTCATTCCCGCCCTGCCAGACGGTGAATTCTTGGAAATACCATCCTTTTCCAAAGTTTCAAAAAAAACTTCCGATAAAAAATCAACACTATATCACCAGTAAAAAAATTTGCACTAAAAAACATACAAACATGTATGTATGTTTCCCCCAATGTGGTATAGTCCCACAAATTCAGGATGTTTCATTCATAAAAATAATGTGAAAAAGATGAGAAAAACAAAACAGGAATGCAGACAGACACGCCAGGCTCTCCTCGACGCCGCCCTTGATCTCTTTTACAGTAAGGGAGTCACGAAGGCGACGCTCAATGATATTGCCCGTGAGGCAAAGGTAACCCGCGGTGCTCTTTACTGGCATTTCACAAATAAAGAGGACCTGTTACAGACCCTCAGCGCGCAGTTCATTGAAGCAGACCGGGTTCGCCTGGAATCGGCTCTCGGTGCCCCCGAAGTCTGGGAGCGACTGCGGGAAACTTTGAAAACGGTTTTCCATGAGATTCAGGAAAATGAAAATCGCCGAAAATTCACCTGCATTATGTTTCAGCTCATCGGCATGCACGATCCGGACAGCATCCTTCGTCCAGTGCTGATTGACTACCAGAATATGTGGGAATCCTACATATCGAGAGCCCTCCAGGAGGCCCGCTCCCAGGGAACTATCCCTGCCAACCGTGATCTGCAATGGGCATCCCTGCAAATCACTGCATCCTTTACCGGCCTGATCAAGATGCTCATCGGTCCATCGGACAATGACCATGTTGCCCCTTATGTTGATCAAATCATTGATGTCACCATGAATCTCATCATCCATGCCCCGGTAGAATGTATAGAGAAGAAGTTCTCTGAACAATAAAGGGCCCCGAAAAGGAGAGAGGAGTCCAACACTTACCTCCGATGATAAATTTTTAACTGTAACAAAGAAGATGGGGGAAAGACGGGTCAGACGACGAGAGGGTAAGGATTCTTACTCAACGCAGCCAGCGTCTGTGAATTTTCCACAGCTCACCGGGAATTTTAAAGACAAAGAGGAGGCTCACACTGGAGCCGCCCACATCCTCCCAGCACTCAAGTGGGAGTTCATACACCATTTTCTTCACTGCCTCATGCCCGTAGAAATGAACCGCGCGGGCCAGCAGTTCAACATCAAACAACCAGGTCGAGACAAACGGCTCGGCAAAAAGCCTCTCCGCCAGGTCTCGTCTGAACAGTTTGGCACCACACTGGGTATCGTAGGTGGGCAGTCGCAGCATACAGGAAATAAGGGTCGCAATCATTCGCCCGACGTAATTCCGATACCAGTGCCGCTCAATCTTTGCCCCGAGCCGCTTTACCCTCGCGCCGGTGATCAGCTGCCTCCCCTCCGCCGCAAGAAAAAGCTGAAAACGTCGCACTTCCTTGAGAGGTGTGGCAAAATCGGCATCCCAGAAACCAACGGCCTGACAATCTCCATGCAGGGCATGCAGGACCCCCTGCCGCACCGCTTCCGCCTTGCCCCTGTTTTGTGGCAGATCAAGAAAAGAAATGCCTTCGGTTTTCGACAATTCAGCGAGCACCGCAGCCGTATTATCGCTGCTGCCGTCGTTGACCAGCAGGAGTTCCGCAGCATCGGGTTGTGCCGCATAACACAGGCAGGTATCCCTGTCGAGACGTTCAGCCTCATTGTAACAAGGGATGATTATAGTGGTTTTCATGGGAAAAGTTGTTAATGGTTTTATAACTCAACCCGGAAACAGCCTCGGCTTTGAAGGCCGAACTTCCCGTTTCCGGTTGATAAAACTACTGTAAAGCTCCTCTACGACCATGAGCAGGATCTCTGCAATCATTATCCTGCTGACTGTCATCAAAAACGGAGAACAGCTGGACGCCCCTGGAATCAACGCCCTTTTGCGTCGAAAGTTTTACGCCATTATCGTATCCCCGGCTCCAGTGCATGATGCCGTGAATACCATACCAGCACAGTTTGTAATGTTTTTTGATATCAATAGGTGATAACAGTCATATGTTTTCCCTTGGAGATTTGCCGGAGAGGCAGCGGCGTTCAGCTCCCCGTTTGAGATTTCTGGACTGCACTGCCTGAACACATATTTTACGGAAAGAGTATCCAGAAAAACGGTTAAGACATTGCAGATACAAGCAAATCAGAAAAAAGAGGAACGAAGAAAAACTGGCGGAGGCGCATGGGAATCGAACCCACCTGACGGAGTATCAGTCCGTCACACCGGATTTGAAGTCCG
>JBFHIO010000020.1:0-11923 GCA_041596435.1 Desulforhopalus sp.
AGGCAATGAAAAAAGCCACCGACGAGGTGATGGATGGATACGCGGCGAAAGATCCGGAGTTTAAAAAAATATATGAAAGCCAGAAGGCATTCATGAAAAAGATGCGGGCGTGGAGCAATGTCTCCACCAGAGAGGTTCTCAACACAGCCGAGCTGGTTGGCGAATAAGAGAAAACGGACCTTCAGCCCCTCCTGCAGAGGGGCTTTTCTACACATTAAGAGAGTAAGAGAGAAGCAACATGTTAACTAAAGCCGAGTTGATCTTCCGCCGACTCAATCGTCTGCTCGGGAAGATACTTATCTTCATTCTGCTGCTGATGACCCTCAATGTCTTTGCAGATGTGGTCATGCGCTATTTTTTTCACAATTCAAAAGTCGGCATGCAGGAGATGGAGTGGCATCTCTTCTCCTTCCTCATCCTCTTTGCCATGTCCTATTCTCTCATGACTGAGGGGCATGTACGGGTCGATTTCATCTATCAGAAATATTCTCTGAAGACCAGAGCCATGGTGAATATCCTCGGCACAATTTTCTTTCTTATCCCCCTCGCTCTGCTTATCTTCTTCGGCTCCTTTGAGTTTGTCTATGATGCGTGGGAGATCAGCGAGATCTCTGATGATCCGGGTGGACTGCCCTGTCGCTGGCTGGTGAAGGGGATGATACCCGTTGCCTTCGGGGTGCTGTTGTTTTTCTCTATTGGGTATCTCATCCAGAATATCAATATCTACCGTGCGGAACGGGTGGCCAAAGAGGTGAAACAATGATCGGGCTTATCATGTTCGGCGCAGCCCTGGTGATGCTGGCCATAGGCTATCCTGTAGCTTTTACCTTCGGATCTGTCTCCATCTTCTTCGGAATCGCCGCCGTTATCATTCAGATGTGGCCCGATATGTCACTTGTCGGGATCAGCTCCGAATTTTTTCAGATGTTTTCGATGATGCCTTTCCGCATCTTCTACATCATGCGCAACACCATTTTGATGGCTGTGCCGCTCTTTATCTTTATGGGGATTATCCTGCAGAAATCAGGACTCGCCGAGCGCCTGCTTGAAGCAATGGGCACCCTGTTCGGCAAGGTGCGCGGCGGAATTGCAGTGAGCACCGTTCTGGTTGGCGCCCTGCTTGCTGCCTCCACCGGCGTAGTTGGCGCATCTGTTGTTGCCATGGGAGTTATCTCCCTGCCGGTCATGCTTAAATACGGCTACTCAAAGCAGCTTTCCACCGGCGTTATCTGCGCCTCAGGGACACTGGGGCAGATCATCCCCCCGTCTATCGTGCTCATTGTTCTCGGAGATGTCTTCCAGCAGCCGGTTGGTGATCTCTTTCAGGCCGCCGTCGGCCCGGGCGTCACGCTGATTGTGCTCTATATCCTCTATATTCTCTTCATCTCCTTTGTAAAAAAAGACATCGCTCCGGCCATGCCCAGGCACGAGGGAACAAAAACAGCCAACCTGCTTGAGGCTCTGCGCGCCATCATCCCGCCGCTGACCCTTGTACTGCTGGTCCTCGGCTCCATCTTTATGGGTGTCGCAACCCCCACGGAATCGGCCTCGGTGGGCTGCATCGGGGCAACGCTCCTCGCCGCCTTCTATCGCCGCCTGAACTGGAAGATTGTGGAAGAGGCTTCACTTACCACGGTAAAGATCACCGGCATGGTCTTTGCCATTCTCATCGGTGCGACCGCCTTCTCCATGGTCTTTATCTACAGCGGTGCGGACTATATTGTTGAAGATGCCCTCCTCGCCCTGCCGGGCCAGAGATGGACCTTCATCTTCCTCACCATGCTGACCATCATGGTGCTGGGCTTTTTTATTGATTTCATCGAAATCAGCTATATCGTCATTCCGATTATTCTGCCGATCTCCGCCAGACTTGGCATTGACCCGCTGTGGTTCTCCATCCTCATTGCCATGAATCTGCAGACCAGCTTCCTCACGCCTCCGTTCGGGTTCTCCCTCTTTTTTCTGAAAGGAGTCTGCCCGCCGGACCTGAAGACCACGGATATGTACAAGGGAGTTATCCCCTTTATCTTCCTGCAGATACTGGTACTGCTCTCGCTGGTGATATTCCCTGGGGTCTATGGCTTCACACCCTTCCTCGAATAAAGTTAAGAGAGATAAAATGAGTAAAACCCATGATGCAGTCGCCGGAAAAGGCTCCACCCTCGGCAAATATCAAGATGTAATGGTGGGCAGCCGCGGACTCGGCAAACTGCTCTACTTTGAGTGGTGCATGCTGCTCTCCCCCATTCCGGGGGCCCTCGGAATGATATTGCGCAAGCTGTTCTGGCCCCGCCTCTTCGGGGCCTGCGGAGGCGGCTGCATGTTCGCCTCCGGCATCATTCTGCGCCGACCGGGGCGGATCTTTCTCGGCCGTGCGGTGGTAATAAGTGAAAGGTGTGTACTTGATGGCCGCGGGACAGGTGAACGGGCCATAGAGCTGGGCGACAACGTCATGCTCTCCAACGACATCACCCTCTCCTGCAAGGAGGGCTCCATCACCATCGGGGCCAACACCGGAATCAACACTCAGGCCATTGTCCAGTCCACCCACGGCTGCCCGGTGGTCATAGGTGAAGACTGTATCCTCGGCCAGCGCAGTCTGGTTATTGCGGGAGGCAATTACAACAGCGACGACCTCGAAAAGCTGATTCGCGAACAGGGAATACAAAATGATGGCGGTATTGAGCTGGCAGGAAATGTCTGGCTTGGTGCCAACGTCAGTGTACTCGGCGGGGTGAAGATGGGACGCGGCTCCATTGCCGGAACCGGCGCAGTGGTTACCAGATCAATACCGGAGAACGCCGTCTGCCTCGGTGTCCCGGCAAAGGTTGTAAAAAGGCGCGGAGAATGAAAAAAAAGCTCTTCACAGTGGCCAAACTCCTTATCAGTCTTGGCCTGATCTTCCTGCTCTACCGCAAGATTCCCCTGGAAGACATGGTGGGTGTACTCGCCGGAGCCAATTTTCTCTGGCTGCTGCCCATCGCGGTGCTGATTCTCCTCAACACCGTTATCTCTGCGGCCAAATGGCGCATGTTTCTGCAGAGTGACGGCATCGACCTGCCGCTCACAACCCTCACCGCCTCTTATCTGATCGGCAGCTTCTACAATATGTTTCTCCCTTCCAATATCGGGGGAGATTCCTACCGCATTGTCGATGTGGCCGGTCGCAGTCAGCAGACCGCTCGAACCGCTGTTTCCGTCCTCGCAGACCGCCTCTCCGGGCTTCTGGCAATGGTCTGCCTCGGCGTCGTGAGCTCCATGCTGGTGGGTTCCCGCTTCGGCAATCCATGGTTTTTTCTTGTTCCGCTGGCCCTGCTGGCGGCGATGCTGCTGGTGCTCTGGTCCCTCTTTGCCCAGAAACCCTTCAACGCCGTGCTCTCCATCAGCCGCCTTGATAATATCCCTCTTATTCGCAGACTGGCGGACAAGCTGCTGCTCTCAGCCTCAGTGTATGGTGCGGACCGCAGACTGCTCATACGGGCCATGCTCCTCTCCTTTCTTTTCCAGTTTTCTGTCTGCACTATTGTCTACATGCTGTCGCAGGTCATCCACTGCAACATCAGTTTTGTCTATTTCTGCATGTTCGTTCCCCTTGTCACCCTGATGGAGACCCTGCCCATCTCCATCAACGGTATCGGTCTGCGGGACGCCGGGTATATCTTCTTTTTCGGCAGTGTTGGTATGGGCGAGCTGGAGACCCGCTCCCTCGCCCTTCTCTTTCTTGCGATGACCACGAGCTATTCGACGTGTGGAGGGCTTGTCTACCTCCATCGTCTGCTCACCACCGGGGAGAAACGACAAAAGCCCCCGACGGAATAACATTCCGGGGGGCGGCTCCATACGGCAATCCGGCATTTGGATAAAATCTCTCAAGAAACTCTTCTGAAAACTCAGCACTCCCTTCTCTTCATATCAGAGAATTCTCCACCCTGAGACAGCGCTCTCCTCTCTTTTCAAGGGACAAAAAAAATCCCCGACTTCCATAAAAGGAAATCGGGGAAATGAAAAATCCAGTCGGAAAAATCTCAGAGCTGTTTCTTCTTGAAAAAGCGTTTTACAAAGAGGATGTGCTCTTTCATGGCTTCCAGTGCGCCGTCACCATCGCGGGATTCAATGCACTTGAAGATCTGTCGATGCTGTGCCATCACTTCGTCAAGCATCGGACGTTCAAGGTAAAGATGGACCAGATTGGTCTTGATCCCGACAAAGAGAAAATCATAGAAACTGCGCATCAGATGAATGACCACAGGATTGCGGGTGGCAAAGGTTATGGCCATATGAAAAGCAACATCGGACTCCGGTGAGATTTTATCAGTCAACCGCAGATCCTCTTCCATCTCCTCAAGGGCTTTGCGCATGGCATTGATATCGACCTGCGATGCCCGCATGGCACCAAGCATGGCAGAGTTGCACTCCAGTCCCAGCCGCACTTCGAGCAGATCGTCGATGGAAGCCTCATCCGCGCCCATAGCTGCGACAAGGGGATTACCCTCACGGCTCTCGGGTGAGCTGACGAAGGTGCCCTGCCCCTGGCGGTGTTCCAGCAGTCCCATGGTAACCAGTTTATTGATGGCATTCCGCACCGAAGTCCGGCTCACTTCCATCGACTGCGCAAGATCACGCTCCGGGGGAATCTGTTCACCCGGTTTGAAATCGCCTCTGTAGATCAGTTCACGAAGCTGTTCAAAGACCTGATCGGAAATCCGTTTCGGCTTGATTGGTTTCAAACTCATAGTTGCGTAGTGTTTATATTAAGGTTTAAAAAAACAGATTCGTCGCGAAATAACGAGTTCACAGCAACTGCCTGACACCCGTAAAATCCATTTCCCGCTGAACCTGCGCTGCGAAGACCCTGTTATCATGTCTTTGCCACTGGTCTAATGGTAATCAAAAAAACCTTGATTTGCAAGATTGTACCTTCACTCTGCTGCATCTTGCATTTTCAAAGTAAAAAACGTAATCTGCCGATCTACATCTTTTTTTAGCGAGGAACAACAGATGAGTACATTTATAGAGATCTACGATACAACCCTGCGTGACGGCACTCAGGCGGAAAACTTCAACATTTCTGTTTCTGACAAATTAAAAATAACCTGTGCCCTCGACGAATTTGGCATTGATTATATTGAAGGCGGCTGGCCTGGCTCAAACCCGGTTTCCGAAGAATTTTTTAAAGACATTCGCAAGCACACCTTCTCCCACGCGAAACTCGCGGCCTTCGGTTCCACCCGCCACATCAAGCACGCCCCAGAGAAAGATGCCAATCTTCAGGCACTTGTCGCTGCGGAATGCCCGGTACTGACCATTTTTGGCAAAAGCTGGGATATCCACGCCACTCAGGCTCTTGGAATCACCATCGAACAAAACCTTGATATCATCGAGAGCAGTCTTGCCTGGCTGAAGCCACAGGTTGACCACCTCTTCTACGATGCCGAACACTTTTTCGACGGCTTTAAGAATAACCGTGAATATGCTCTGCAGACCCTCGAAGCGGCTGTCCGCGGCGGCGCGGAGCGACTTATTCTCTGCGACACCAACGGCGGCTGTCTACCCCAGGAGATCGTACCGATCATTGAGGAGATCAGCAGCTTTCTTGAAGCAAAAGACATGGTCACACCACTCGGCATTCATACCCATAATGATTCTGAGGTGGCCGTCGGCAATGCCCTTCTCGCCATCGCCACCGGCAAAGTACAGCAGGTGCAGGGAACCATCAACGGCTTCGGTGAGCGCTGCGGCAACGCCAACCTCACGTCCATCATCCCCGCGCTGGTGCTGAAGATGGGGTATGACTGCGGTCCCAAACCAAATATAAGCCGTCTCTATACCGTCTCCCGTCTCATTAACGAGCTGGCCAATCTCCAGCCCTGGCGCTTCCAGCCCTATGTGGGCGAATCGGCCTTTGCCCACAAAGGTGGAATCCATGTCAGCGCGGTGAAACATAATCCGATCACCTACGAACACATCAAGCCAGAAGTCGTGGGCAACAATCGCCGGGTATTAATCTCCGACCAGAGCGGGAAATCCAACATCCTGCTCAAGGCGAAACAGTGGGGACTGCAGCTTAAGCCGAACGATCCGATGATTACCAGTATCATGAGTGAGCTGAAAAAACTGGAGAGCTTTGGCTTTCAATATGAAGGTGCCGAGGCGAGTTTTGAGCTGCTGTTGCGGCGCACTCTCGGCATGCAGCGCACCTATTTCAAGTTTGACGGCTACCGGGTAATGAACCACAAGTACCGCATGGACAAAAGCCCCCTCACCGAATCCACCATCCGCATCGAGGTGGGCGGCCGCGAGATGCACACCGCCGCAATGGGTGATGGTCCTGTCAATGCCCTCGACCAGGCAATCCGCAAGGCACTGACGGTCTTCTACCCCTCTGTTGAAGAGATGGAACTTACCGACTACAAAGTTCGCGTCCTCTCTGGAGATCATGGCACTCAGGCCCGGGTACGGGTACTGGTAGAAAGCAAAGACCCCTACATGCACTGGGGCACAGTGGGGGTCTCAGAAAACGTCATTGAAGCGAGCTGGCAGGCGTTGATTGATGCTGTCAACTATAAGCTCATGAAAGATGAACAGCGGGATATTGAAGAATAACCCCCCCACTGCACACAGTACGCTGCGGGCGTCAACTCAACGACGCCCGCTCTTTCTCCTCCCGGAGAAATTCCCGGAGTTCCTGCAGAATCTCACCGTCCACCAGATAGCCTTTACCGTCCACCGACATCTCATTTTTTCCACTGATGCCATCCACCGCACCGCAGGAGACTATCTTCTGGAGGTACTTCTCCACCTCGGCAAAGTCCGGCAGTAACGCTTCACCACTGCTTCGCTCCAGCTCGGCCAGCAGACCATAGGCACCCCAGTTGGAAACGGAGGCGACAATGGGAAAGTTGCTGCGAACCACGCAGGGATTTACCCCGATACTGGGCAGAAACTCGGCAAAGTTGCCCATACCGACCTCATTGCCGCCGTCGCCGATGGCAAAGGTTGGCGTCTGTGCCATTTCAAAGAGGCTGTCAAGCCGGGGAGTACGCGCAGAAATATCTTTTCCACTGAAATTACGATACTCTCCCGCTTCATCATGGCCAAGTCTCTCAATGGAGAGGTGGGCCACCGGTTCATACCTGTGGAGAATCTCTTTCAGACCTGCATCATCATCCTCCCCCTTCTCAATGAAAAGCGTCTCGCACTCAGAAAAGTAGCCGCTGCAGCAGGAATCAGTCAGAATTATCGGCGACCAGCCCAGCTTCGCCAGCCCCCGGTAGAGGAAAAAGGCACCAATGGGCCCGTCCGTCTCCCCTCTTTCCCCCGCAAGAAATCCTGTATAGATAAAGACCCGGCCATGATCAAGAGCGAGAAAAGCTTCCGCCGCACGACGACACCAGGGCTCGGGGTAACAGGCATACAATTTGTCCATACCGCGTGTTGAGCGGGAAAGGATAACATCATCAACGGTCTTATTCATAATAGTCACTGTCTCTGCGGTCTGATACAAACATGTTCCCCGGTGAGTGGGTAATGGCAAAAGGAATCTTGATACTGCGCAGCACATTCTGCGGCGTCACCCCGCAGGCCCAGAAAACTGGAATCTCATCTGCTTTGATTTCCACAGGATCGCCGTAATCAGGTTTCGCGATATCTTTAATGCCAATCATCTCTGGATATCCCACCTGCACCGGCATTCCGTGGGTTTTCGGGAAGTGGCTGGTGACCACACAGGCCTTTGCCACCAGATCTCGACGGATAGGACGCATGGAAACCACCATGTTGCCGTGGAAGATATCCACCGGCGTCAGCGGCAGGCTGGTGTCATACATCGCCACGTTGATCTTCTGAGCCATGTGCCGCAGAGGAATCCCCTCCTGCACCATCCGCGCCTCAAAGGAGAAGCTGCAGCCAATGAGGAAGAAAACCATATCCTCAGTGTAGTATTTCTCCATATCCGGCACCCGCGCCACCCGCTCTCCGTTCTCGAAAATATCGTAGGAGGGAAGCTCATTGAGCAGATTGGCCCCGTCCGCCAGCACCGAGGTGTGATACCCGCCCCGCACTGTCTCCAGCACAGGCACCGGCGCGGCATTGGCCCGGGCAAACTCTTCGAAATGTCCGGCATATTTCCCGGGCAATACCAGCATATTGGCTTGAACAAAACCATCACAGTATCCGGCGGTAGGTGCGTTAAACTCACCGCTCGCGATCTTCTTCCGGAACTCGGCCGGGGTTGTTACTGAGGTCATTTTCTCCTCTTAAAAGTTTTTCAAAAAATAATATATAAAAACAAAATCAGCCACCCATCATCATCGGCAACACCGTCACAATCTGTGGAAAGATCGAAATCAGCGCCAGCCCCAGCATGAGAAGGAGAAAAAAAGGCAGTGCCGCAGCAGCAATGCGTAGAATATCAATTCCGGTCAACCCCTGGATGACAAAGAGATTAAAACCAACCGGTGGCGTAATCTGCGCCATCTCCACGACAATAACTACAAAGATGCCGAACCACAGGACATCAATTCCAGCCTGTTCCACCATCGGCATGATAACAGAGGTGGTCAACACCACCACCGAAATACCGTCGAGGAAACAGCCCATGACGATAAAGAAAACTGTCAGTGCAGCGAGCAGGGTGTAGTGCGACAGCCCCATGCCGCCGATCCACACTGCCAGCATTTTGGGAATACCGGTAAACCCCATCGCCACGGTGAGAAACGCAGCCCCGACCAGGATAAAAGAGATCATGCAGGAGGTTTTTGTCGCCCCGAGCAGGCCCTCAATAAAATTCTGCCGGTTGAGGGTGCCGCTCCACGCTGACAACCCCAGCGACAGCACCACGCCGACAGCGGCGGCGTCGGTGGGCGAAGCGATCCCTGAATATATTGAACCAATCACCCCGAGAATTAACAGCGTCACCGGCATAAGCAAGGTCAAGCCCTTCAGCTTGCCACGCAGGCTGACCTCCACCTTCTCTTCCGGAATTGCCCCGGGATGAAGAAATGACCAGGCCGTCACATAGGCGATGAAAAGCCCGATCAACAGCACCCCGGGCAGCACTCCGGCGACGAAGAGCCGCGCAATCGACTGCTCGGTGGCCACCCCGTAGACGATCAGAATAATGGAGGGCGGGATGAGCAGTCCGAGGGTGGCCGAGCCGGCAAGAGAACCGAGAATCAGCGATTCCGGGTAGCCCCGCCGCTTCAGCTCGGGGATACTCATCTTGCCAATGGTTGCTGCCGTGGCCGCCGAGGAACCGGAGACCGCCGCGAAGAGAGCGCAGCCAAGAATATTCACATGCACCAGCCGTCCGGGAAGATGAGTCAGCCAGGGGGCGAGTCCGGCAAACATATCCTCGGAGAGTCGCGATCGGAAAAGGATTTCCCCCATCCATATAAAAAGTGGCAGAGCGGCGAGCGACCAGCTGTTACTCGCCCCCCACACCGTAGTTGCCAGCACACTGCCAAGGGGAGCATCAGTAAACAGTGCCATCCCCGCCATGCCAACAACTAAAAGAGAAAAAGCCACCCACAGTCCGCCCGCAAGCAGGGCAAAAAGCAGAATCAACAGGAAAAGAGCAAGAAACAGTTCTGGCATCAGATTCCCTCCTCGTTACCAGTCACATCTTCGGTCCCTGCTTTCCGGGACGAGACTGGAAGATGTCCGGTGACACTGAGAACAAAGTCATCAATCAGCGCCACAGTAAGAATCAACAGCCCGAAAAACATGAAAAACTGAGGGATCCACAAAGGCACCGCAATCATTCCGGCGGAGAGATCGTGATAATGCCACGACTCCAGCACCAGCAGCGCGGTGTACCAGGTAAAGTAAGCAGTAACGGCGGAAGCCACCGCGAGACACCAGATATCCACCCAGGACTGCAACCAGTTCGGGAGATGCGAGGTCACCAGCGAAACACGGATATGACCGCCCTGCCGCAGAGTCCAGGCAAGAGAAAGAAACGCTCCGGCCGCAAGCAGAAAACCGGTAAAATCGGCGTAGGAGGGAATGGTCATTCCGATGGCATGACCGGTGGTGACGGTAGCGATTCGGTCAATCAGATTGAGCCCCACCTGAGAAACAACCAGCAGGCATATCGCTGCAATACAGCCGGCACCAAGCCAGCCACCAAGGGTATACAGACCATTGAGAAACTTGCGCATAAAAAATCCCGGGCAGGGCATCGCTGAAAAGCGATGCCAGTGAATAACAACCGCCGGCCCGCAAAGAGGCCGACGGCACAACAGGCAGTTTACTCAGCAGTAAGCTTTCGATACTCCTCAACCAGCTTCTTCCCATCCGGCCCGGCACTCTTCTGCCAGTCGAGAATCATCTTGTCGCCGATCTTTTTCAGTCCAGTCATCAACTCGGCAGAGGGATGAACCATGTTCATGCCATTCTCTTCAAGAATCTTTGTTTTGGCGGCCGTCTCCGCCCGGCTCATCTCCCAGCCACGCTTTTCTGCGGCGGCGGCAGCATCCAGCACAGCCTGCTGATTCTTCTTATCAAGTCTGCGGAAGGCCCGTTTGCTGACCACTACCACGTTTTTCGGCAGCCATGCCTGAATATCACTGTAATAGTTAACAAAGTCCCACGATTTTGAGTTGGCTCCGGTGGAGGGGGACGTCAGCATTGCTTCAACACGTCCAGTGGCAAAAGCCTGAGGGATATCCGGCACTTCCACTGCGGTAGGGGCAGCACCAAGTTCTTTGGCCAGCTTCTCCTGAGTTGCATTGTAGGCACGGAATTTAAGTCCTTTGAGATCATCAACCGTCTTGATCTCCTGCTTGGTATAGAGGTTCTGAGGCGGCCATGGCACAGAGAAAAGCGGCATTACCCCCTGTTTATCAAGCAACCGCACCACAATCGGTTTCTGCACCTGCCACAGCTTCTCAGCCTGGTCATAGTTGGTGGCGAAGAAAGGCTGAGAGTCGGCCCCGAAGATCGGGTTCTCATTGGAAATACGGGAAAGGATAAACTCCCCGATGGGCACCTGACCTGCACGCACGGCGTTTTTAATCTCCGCATGTTTAAAGAGAGCCCCGGCAGAATGCACCTTGATCTTCAGCTCGCCACCGCTCAGCTTCTCTACATCTTTGGCAAACTCAATGATATTCTGGGTGTGAAAGGTCTTGTCGGGATAAGGGGTAGGCATATCCCAGGTCACAGCAAAAGCGGCACCACTGAGAAGAAGAGAGGAACTCAGGCCGGCAATCCCGGCAACGATATTTTTCGATACGTTCATAGCTGTTCTCCATTTACTTATGGGACATTGAAGGGTCAGAGTACCCCGCACAATGCGAAGGCTGCTCTGGTCATTGCTACAACCTCAGTTGAGAAGATTACACGCAGCGAGACGCAGTGCCAGCGCCTCCTCCGATGATTGGACTTCGCAAATCTGCCCGCACATCTGCTGGAAATTATTTTCATGGTTGCGGCGCACCTGCTCTGCCGCCGCAACGGTAAGCGGTTTAAAAGAGATCTCCGCTCCCGGTCCCAGCCTGCCGAGGGTCGCAAGGTCGGTGGAAATGACCGTGGCAATCTTCGGATACCCGCCGGTGATCTGATGGTCATTGAAGAGGATAATCGGCATCCCGTTGCCCGGCACCTGGATAGCGCCGGTGACGATTCCGTCGGAGACAAGGTTAAACCCGCGGCTGCTGTGTTTCAGCGATGGACCTTCCAGACGCAGCCCCATACTGTTGGACTGAGCTGTTACCGTATAGCGGCTGGCATAAAATGTCTCGCGGGCCTCTGTGGTAAAATATTCCTCCTGCGGTCCCGGCACCACGCGGATCACGGCACGGCCGTCAGTCCCTTGGACTTCGCAGCCTACTCGGGAACGCTCCAGTTTCTGCCCGGCGAAATCAGCAAGTCTCTCTCGGTACTGATTCGCGACGACACGCTGGACGAAATTGATGAAACG